>CAZMMO010000231.1:0-3950 GCA_964567365.1 uncultured Rhodanobacteraceae bacterium
CCCTGGATCGCCTGGCAGCCTGAACACGATACTCCGGCAACAGGCAGGACGGATTTCATCCGCCAAGGCGGGCCGTGCCCGCCCTGCCCGGCGGGAATCCCGTCCGTACGGCCGCGTTCCCACAACAGGTAATGGCGGATTGCGGAAGGACGGATCGTCGTGGCCGGGCGGGCCACGTCAGGTCATGACGTTCAATCCGGCGACGACTTCGTGTCCACGGGGACGATGCCGTCGCGGACCATACGCTCGAACCCGGCCAAGGTACACAACTCGGGTTTGCCGGGTAGCGCACACGACGGCTGTGCCAGGTAATGGAAATACGGTGGATGTTCCGCATCCAGCGGCTGCAATTCACGCAACTGCCGCAGCCCCTGCGCAAAATAGAACGCACGCACGAATTGCGCGCCCGAGGCATCGGTCAGCAATTCGAAGCCGATGGTGCCGTTGATCGCCGGATCGTCACGCGCATAGCCGGGCACCTGCCAGTGAAGGTCCAGTGCGCCCCCCAGATGGGAGACATTGGTGTCGTGTCCCACCAGCACCGTCAGGAGCGCCGGCTGCTTGCCGTCGAACACCTGCAACACGCGCTGCAGGATCGGCGTGGCGCCGCGCCAGGCATGGTACGGCGCGCGTTCGAGCACGTCGAACTCCGCGGCATGGATCTTCGACAGCAGGACCAGGTCGGCGACACTGGCGCGTCCCCAGCCGACATCGCTCATCGGCATGCCGTTGGCGTACTCCAGCAAAATCGACTCCGCCGCGGTCCCGCCCACGGACAACGGACCGACGATGTCCACTTCCTCGTGCGGATCGACCTTCTCCCACACATAATGGATCTGGCCCAGATCGCAGCCTTCGGGCAAACCCGACGCCTTGCACAACGGCAGCGAGCAGCATCCGAGGATGGCATCCAGACGCGCAAAAGCCTTGTGCAGCTTCCGGCTGACCCGCGCCAAGTCCTGAAGATCATCGCCATCGACCTGCTTCAATATGGCGGCCTTCCCCTCGGACTGGTCGTAGGGCACCGCGCGGTTCTCGAACGGGTCGAACAGTGGATCGTTGCGGTCGCCATCGGCATACCCGACCTGGATTCCGCAACCGGGGGCAAGTCCCTTGGCAAAGCCCTCGCCCGTTTTGCGCGTGCGTTGGTCGGTGTCCGCCCAAACCACGACCGTACCGTCTTGCGGGCAGCCGTCCGCAGGCAGCAGACCACGCTTGGCCAGTGCTTCGCGTTCCCAATGACCCAGCAGCATCGCACCCTTGAACCCATGCGGTGTCAGATGTCCTGCCGGCACCTCCCATGTCGGCCATGGATCACTGGCATAGCCTTCGGGTATGACGTAACTTTTGGTCGGCGGCCGCACGCTGTGCCGCATCAACATCACCACGCGTTGCAATTCGAGCGGCGTGGGCTCTGATGTTGCCGCTGCCTGCACGGGTTCGGAAGCTGCCGCCGCTTGTGCCTGCGGGGCGGCGGTTTGCGACGTGCAAGCGCCCAGCCACAACAGTACCGAAATACATGCGAACACACCGGCGATACGCCGGGGCGAATATTTCGGGAACAAAGTCTTCCTCATGATTCTCCTCGCACGATTCATTGCCGGAGATGGAAAAGGTGGCGGCGGAACATCCCGCCGCCGGACCGCGAGGACGGCCAATGCGTTATCTGCTCAGAACACGGCGCGCAGGGTCAGCGACCAGGTCGGCGAGGAACATTCACGCTCGACCTCGAAATGATCCACGTTGTAGGCAGCCTGATTGGCGACGATGGCTACCCCGCTGTCGCCGTCGAAGTTCGGCTCCATCTGGTAACTGCAGGCATCGAGCAGGTTCTTGCCGGTCAAACGCAGCACGAAAGTATCGCCGAAGTCCTTTTCGATGAAGAACTCGAGGTTGCCGTCATACTTGGTGCTCTGCTGCTCGCCGATGGTGTAGAAATGCGCCATGCCCTGTTGGTTGTAGAAAGCTCCGAAACTGAAGTCCCAGGCCGGGATATCCTGCGTCAGGCCCACGTTGTAGACATAGCTCGGCTGCGAATTGATCGCGATGTCACTACCGTCGACCGGACTCTTGCGGCTGGAGAACAACCGCGAGTAATTGGCGAACAGGCCCGTGTGCTCCGCCCCGAGGAAAGTCAGCGGCGTGGACAGGTCGAACTCGATGCCATGTACCTTCGCATCGCCCAGGTTGCGGTAGGTGTACACGCTGCCGCGATAGGTGTCTGCATCCAGCCCGAATTCCGACATGGTGCGGGTAGTTCTGACCAAGCCGTTCAGGTTGGAAATGTTGCGTTGGAACAGGTTGACACCGAATACACCCCGATCGCCGATCATCCGCTCGTAACCCACATCGAAACCTATGGCAGTTTCCATTTCGAGATTCGGGTTGCCGACGGTGATGTCATAGTCTTCCGGCGCCTCCGTCGTGACCGATGGCACCAACTGGGCGAAGCTCGGTCGGCGCACGGTACGCGCCACGCTGAATCGCAAGGTATCCCTGCGGCTGAGCTTCCAACGCAAGTGGGCCGAAGGATTGAGCATCGAAACATGTCGATCGGCGGTGCCGGTGCTCATGTCGGTGACTGTCCCGTCGGCATCGGCCACGGTGTTGACGAAGCTCTGCTTGGCCCAGGTGTTCTCCCAGCGCACACCACCGGTGACGGTGACCTGGTCATTGATGTACCAGTTCATGCGCCCATAACCATCCGCACGGCGCTGCTTGTAATTGAAACGCCCGTCCGTGAGCTGCGCATCCCCGACATCCAGCACGGACTGGCTGAAATCACGGTCCTTGTAGCTGGACTGCACGCCGTACTTGAGCTCCACCCGATTGATGCCGAGGGCCTCGGCCATTCCCGGAAGCTGATGGGTAAAGGCGAAATCGCCATACCAGCCGGTGTCCTCGGTCAACGCATCCTCGATCTTGTCAAGGTTGGTCGGCGTGTCCTTGAACTTGTTCTTGGTCTCGTCGGCGGAGATGCTGGCGTAACTGATGTTGGCCTCGAAATCGGTGTTGTCGCTGAACGTGTGATACAGCGTCACTCCGCCGCCACCGGTGTGCTGGTCGATGGGCGTCACCTCGTAGCTGCGCTCGAAGTCGGTGAAACCACCCGGCGTGCCGTCACCCTCGTAGGTGATGGTGTTCTCGTCTTCTTCCCGCTGCGTATTGAGAACACGCGCATCGAAACGCAACGAGGTCGCGTCGGAGAGATTCCAGGTCAGGGCGCCATTGAGCGACAGGTCCCTGGTATCACGCGCGTCACCCTGCTCCTCGCGCTCGGTCGCCCGCGACTGGCTGCGGTTGTCCCAACTTTCCAGCGCGCGCCCCCACCCGCCGGCTGCCACCTCCTCGGCAAAACCTTCCGAATCCGAGTCGAAAACCCCCTGTACCTCATGCTTCTCGTTGAAGCGCTTCTGTGCCTGCACGGTCAACGAATAAAACACGTTCTGGGCATCATTCCGACCTGACCACGACATCGCCACATTCGGACGGGACTTGCCGCTTTTCTTGCTGTAGGTCGTGCCGGCCCGCAAAATGACCCCGGGTGGCAGCGTGGCACCATCCTTGAGGATGATGTTGAGCGTGCCGCCGATGCCGTTGCTGTCGATGTCGGCCGTCGGCGAACGCAGGACCTCGATATGGTCGACGATCGCGGCGGGAATGCGGTCGACCGCCACCGCGCGTTCATTGCTGATGCCCGGCACGCGCCGGCCGTTGACCAGCACCTGGGTATAGCCGTGTCCCAGGCCGCGCATCTCGGGTTCGGCCGACTCGCCGATGTCGCCGACAAAAGACACGTCGGGCACGCGGCGCAACTGGTCGCCCACGGTGACCGGCTCGAACTTGTCGAAGAACTTCTTGGAATACACCAGTTTCGGTGCCGGTACATCAATGTGCTTGCGGTACGTGATGCCGCTCGAGACGACGATCTGCTTCAGGCTTATCGCCTC
>CAZMMO010000232.1:0-3948 GCA_964567365.1 uncultured Rhodanobacteraceae bacterium
GCCCGCTGGCTCTGACCGGACCCCTGTTCGCTGTAGGAGCGCACCCGGGCGCGACAGCCTCGAGCCACCATGGAATTTCCACCCGTCATGTCCGGGCGCGAGGGTTGCAAGGTACGATGACGATTATGCGATTTCCTGCCGCATAATGCCGGTCGCGCCCGGGTGCGCTCCTACATAAAAGTGATCGGCCATCCCAAATACCGGAGTTTTTCGAGATTCCCCGCGAGGTTCGAAATGCCGCGTGGATCAGTTGCCTTCGGGCGGCAGCAAATCCATGGCCATCACCACGGCATCCTCGCGGCCGTGACGTGCCGGATAATAATTGGGCCGCCGCCCGATCTCGTTGAACCCGGCGCTTTCGTAAAGCGTCTGCGCGATGACGTTGGACGGTCGCACTTCCAGGAACACCCGCTCGGCGCCATACCAGCGCGCCGTGTCCAGCAGCCGCCGCAACAACCTGCGGCCATAACCATGGCCCTGGTGACGCGGAGACACGCACACGTTGAGTACGTGCGCCTCGCCGGCGCCGGTGGACAGCACCCCGTAGCCGATGATCTCCTCGCCCCGAGCCAGGACCCAGCAGGAATGCCCGGCGCGCAGGCAATCGCGGAAAATCCCCGGCGACCAGGAAAACTCGTAGGCCGACTGCTCGATGGCCGCCACCTGCACCAGGTCCCTGCGGCACATGTTGCGCAACTGCGGCTCGGGCGAGGTGACCACGGCGACCATGGTTTCTATCCCTCGCCCCCGTCCCGGGTACGCCAGTGCCGGCGCAGACCCGCCACCGCCTGCCACAGGCGGCGCTTGCCCTCCGCCACCAGCATGGCCTGCGGAGGATCGAGCAACACCACCTGGGCGGCGGCCACCACGTCGCGGGAAAGGGTCCGGCCCAGGGCCCTGGCCTGGGCCTCGCCAAAGGCCAGATACGCCTGTGCCTGCGGCACCGGCGCACCAATGCCGCCATCGACCACCCGTACGCTCGGCGCCCCCGCGAATCCCGCGCCCAGCGCCCGCATGGCCTGCTCGATCAGCCTCGACGGGCGGGCACCGCATTCGGCCGGAAGCACCAGCACGCAGACCGCGGGCCCAACCCGTGCATGCCGGGTCTCCGCGGCCGCCTGCGGCTCCTCCTGCACCCGCCCGCGCAGGACATAAGGCACCACGCCCAGCGCCTGCAGCAGGCGTCGACGATGGCTCATCGCGATGGACAGGTGCGCGCTCATTTCATTCCGACGGAGGATTCATCCGGCGCCGGCGCCGGCGGCGACGACCCATGGCCCAGGCCGTCAGCACCGGCCCGGATACCACGTACAGACCCAGCACCGCGAGCAGCACGTGGGCCGTGTCGATGGTCAGCAGCACCAGGATCAGCACCGCGGCAATGATCCACAGGAACGTCACCCGCTCGTTCTCGGGCAGGGTCTTGAAGCTGACGTAGCGCACCCGGCTGACCATCAACAGGCCCACGATGATGGCCAGGAACGGGGTGACAAAAGACAGGGTCTGGCCGCTGACCCCATCCTTGTGCATGGCCCACACGAAGGCCATGCACACGCCCGCCGCCGCCGGGCTGGCCAGGCCCTGGAAATAGCGCTTGTCCGCCACCCCCGCCTGGGTATTGAAGCGGGCCAGGCGCAAAGCCGCACAGGCGGCATAGATGAAGGCCGCGGCCCAACCCAGCCGACCCCATGCCACGCCGTAGGCACTCAATCCCTGCAACGACCAGGTGTAGAGCACCAGTGCCGGTGCCAGCCCGAAGCTGACCAGGTCCGAAAGCGAGTCGTACTGCACGCCGAAATCCGTCTGCGTGCGGGTCAGGCGCGCCACGCGCCCGTCCATCGAATCCAGCAGCGCCGCCACGAACACGGCGACGGCCGCCGAAGTGAAATGCCCGCCGATCCCGGCCACGATGGCGTAAAAGCCCGAAAACATGGCTCCCGTGGTAAACAGGTTGGGCAGCAGATAAATGCCGCGGTAACGCACGGGCCGGTCGGAAACGCGCCGATTGGAAACGGGTCGGTCAGGAACGGGTTCGGTCATGGAAACATCAATACCTCGTGGATGCGCGAAGTGTAAACCATGTGACAGGGCGCACTTTGCTTCCACGCCACAGGGTGTTAACTAGGGGCTTCTGGCATTCCCGGGACAAGGAGCGATTCATGCTGCGCCTACCACGGCCCCTGCTTTTCGTGGCATTGATGGGCATACCGCTGGCCGTATGCGCTCAGGTGTACCAATGGACCGATTCCCACGGCACCGTACACTACTCCGACTCGCCCCCGCCGCAAGGCGTCCATTACCAGAACGTGAAAATTGCCGGCGGCAGCAGACCGGTCGTGCAGGACCGGCCATCGACGGGCCCGGCGGACGATACCCCGCCGACCCGCACCGCCACCGCCAACGGCCAGTCCATGCCAGACACGCCTTCCAATCGCAAGAAGCTGTGCGACGACCTGCGCGCCAATATCGCCCTGCTCCAGCAGTCGTCCCGGCCGGTGATCTACAAGGACGCCAAAGGCAAGCAACAGGTCATGTCGCAGGACCGCCGCAAACAGGAACTGGACAAGCAACAGGGGCAATACCAAAAGTTCTGCCAGCGGTGAACGTGGCCTGGCGAGGCCGGATCGGGGAGTCGGAATCGCCGTGGTGGACCCGCCCGGGGCCCGCGCCCGACGGCCGCCGACCGGCCTCATGACGAAGCGGCCCGGGGACGGTCCCGAAACGGCCAATCGCGGCTATAATCGGCGCTTTTACGCCATCTGCGATTCGCCATGCGCCTGAGTAAATTCCACCTTGCCACCGTAAAGGAAATCCCTGCCGACGCGGAAATCGCCAGTCACCGCCTGATGCTGCGCGCCGGCATGGTGCGCAAACTGGCTTCGGGCGTTTACATCTGGTCGCCCCTGGGCCTGCGCGTACTGCGCAAGGTACAAACGGTGATACGCGAGGAAATGGTTCGCGCCGGCGCCATTGAAATGCTGATGCCTTCGGTACAACCGCGCGAGTTGTGGGACGAATCGGGGCGCTGGAACAAATACGGACCGGCATTGCTGAAATTCCGTGACCGCCGCGAGCAGGCTTTCTGCTACGGGCCGACGCACGAGGAAGTGATCTGCGAATTCGCGCGCAACGAACTGCGCAGCTACAAGCAGTTGCCGATCTGCTTTTTCCAGATCCAGACCAAGTTCCGCGACGAGATCCGGCCCCGTTTCGGCGTGATGCGCTCGCGCGAGTTCATCATGAAGGACGCCTACTCGTTCCACCTCAGCCAGGCCTCGCAAAACGAGACCTACGAGGCCATGTTTGCCGCCTACCAGCGCATCTTCACCCGGCTGGGACTGAAATTCCGTGCCGTGGCCGCCGACTCCGGCTCGATCGGCGGCGACGTCAGCCACGAATTCCAGGTATTGGCCGATTCGGGCGAGGACGCCATCGCGTTCTCCGACCAGTCCGACTATGCCGCCAACGTGGAACTGGCCGAAGCACTCGCGCCCGTCGGTGGACGTCCGGCTCCGGCGGCCAGCCTGGCCCGCGTCGATACCCCCGCGCAAAAGACCATTGCCGAAGTCAGCGCCTTTCTCGAGGTACCGCCGCAAGCGTGCGTCAAGACCCTGCTGGTACGCGGCAGGGAAGGCGTGGTCGCGCTGTGCCTGCGCGGCGACCACGAATTGAACGAGGTCAAGGCCGGCAAGCTGCCGGAACTGGCCGGCGAACCGGAACTGGCCACCGATGCCGAGATTCGCGCCGTGGCCCACGCGCCGGCCGGCTACCTCGGGCCGGTCGGCCTGCCGGACGAGGTACCGGTGATCGTCGACCGCGCCGCGGCCGCCCTGGCCGACTTCGTCTGCGGCGGCAACGCCGAAGGCACCCATTTCACCGGCGCGAACTGGGAGCGCGACGCGCGCATCACCCGCGTCGCCGACCTGCGCAAGGTCGTCGCCGGCGACC
>CAZMMO010000233.1:0-3940 GCA_964567365.1 uncultured Rhodanobacteraceae bacterium
TAGGCGGGCAGAGTCAGGAAATCGGCAAGTTCGTCCGCGCCCACCAGGGTGGTCAGCAACATGGCCGCCGCATCGGCCTGGGGGGCGCCGGGAAGTGGACTGTTGCGCAAGTCGTGGGCGCTGGTGGCCAATACCTGTTCGAAACGGCGGAACAGGATCGGGGCGCCGTCGTCGAACACCAGGGCATCGCCCGGGTAGTGCAGCCACTGCCACAGTTGGGTGCGTGCGATCTCGGCGGTCGCCGCGTCTTCCATCAAATGGTGGATGGGCACGCAGCCGAGCCCGCCCAGCCATGCCGCGACGTAGCGCAGGGCCACCTCGACGTTGTTGACGAAACCGGCGTGGGTGATGGTGCCGCCGCACGGTATCAGCAGCTTGTTGCGGTCCACGCGCACGTCGTCGCGCCGGACATGCACCTGGTTGGGCGTGGGCATGTGCGCGTCGAACACTTCCCGTGCCACGGGAATCAGCGCCGGGTGCGCCACCCATGTGCCGTCGTGGCCGTCGCGGACCTCGCGCAGCTTGTCGGCCCGCACCTTCTGCAGCGCGGCCTCGTTGGCGTCGCGGTCGCCCTTGATCGGGATCTGCGCCGCCATGCCGCCCATGGCGAAGGCGCCGCGCCGGTGACAGGTCGCGATCAGCAGTTGCGAGTAGTTGCGCAGGAACGGCACCGTCATGGTGACCTGGCCGCGCTCGGGCAGGACCCGGTCGTGATGTGCGCGCAGGGTCTTCAGGTACGAAAAGATGTAGTCCCAGCGACCGCAATTGAGCCCGACCGCGCGGCGCCGCAACGCGTGCAGGATTTCATCCATCTGGAAGGCTGCGGGCAGGGTCTCGATCAGGACGGTCACGCGGAAGCTGTCGGCGGGCAGGCCCAGTTCGGCCTCGGCGTGCGTCATGACCTCGTCCCACAACGCCGCCTCTTCCATCGATTGCAGCTTGGGCAGGTAGAAGTACGGCCCCAGGCCGCGTGCGGCCAGCGCCTGGGCGTTGTGGAAGGCGAACACGGCAAAGTCGAACAGGGCGCCGGACACAGGCTGCCCGTCGACCTGGACGTGCTTTTCCGGCAGGTGCCAGCCGCGCGGCCGCACCATCAGCACGGCCGTCCGGTCGTGCAGGCGGTAATCGCGGCCGTCGTCGGCCGTGAACGCGATGCTGCCGTCCACCGCGTCGCACAGGTTCACCTGGCCGTCGAGCAGGTTGGTCCAGGTGGGCGTGGTCGAATCCTCGAAATCGGCCATGAAGACGTTGGCGCCCGAGTTGAGGGCGTTGATCACCATCTTGCGGTCGACCGGGCCGGTGATTTCGACGCGGCGGTCGCGCAGCGCCTTGGGGATCGGGGCGACCGACCAGTCGCCCTCGCGGATGGCCCGCGTGTCGGGGCGAAAATCGGGCAGCTCGCCCTGGTCGAAGCGCGCCTGGACCCTGGCCCGATCGGCCAGCAGTGCCTGCCGGCGGCTCTCGAAACGGCGGTGCAGGTCGGCCACGAAGGCGAGGACCCGAGGGTCCAGCAAGGCCCGATGACGCGTCTGCGTCAGGTGTGGCAGCGTGACCTTCGAGTCGGGTTGCAGCACTTCCGGGGATGCGGACACGGCGCGCTCCTTAACTCCACATGAGGAGATTCCGACACTAGACAGATGCCGTGCATTTGACAAAACAGAATATTCAATGCATATGTTTGATATCTTCAAATCAACGGATTTTCCGTTGTACGGAGCCCCTCGTGACTGGCTCACGCAAGAACCCGCGCAGCCCCTCGAAACCGTCATCGCGCAAACGCGTGCAGCGTGACGGTGCGGAGGCCCGTTTCTATTACAAAGGCAATCGTTACAAGCAGTTGCGTGCGTTCGTCGCCATCGCC
This sequence comes from uncultured Rhodanobacteraceae bacterium, assembly GCA_964567365.1. Lineage (GTDB taxonomy): Bacteria > Pseudomonadota > Gammaproteobacteria > Xanthomonadales > Rhodanobacteraceae > Oleiagrimonas. The sequence goes on from CAZMMO010000233.1 coordinate 1,862, forward strand.
AAGTTCGGCACGCTGACCCACGCGGCGGAGTCGCTGTTCCTGTCGGCGCCGTCGGTGAGCCTGCAGCTGCAGGCCCTCGAGAGGGAACTGGGTGCGACGCTGGTGGAGCGCGGACGCCGCCGTGCCACCTTGACCCGGGCCGGCAAGGCGCTGTTCGAACAGGCGCGGCCGCTGGTCGAGGGCCTCGACCAGCTGGATACCCGGTTCCACAGCACGCTGGCGGGCCTGGGAAACGGTGAGCTGACCATCGCGGCCGGGACATCGACCATCAAGTATTTGCTGCCCCCGCTGGTTGCGCGCTATCGCGACAAATATCCCGGGGTACGTTTGCAATTGGCCAACGTCACGGGCAAGGACGGTCTGGCGCAGTTGCGCTCCAACGCCGTGGATTTTGCCGTGGGTGCGATGCTGGATGTCCCCAACGACATCAGCTACAAGCCCATCCGGCGCTACGACCCGATGCTGATCGTGCCGCTCGGCCACCCGCTGGCCCGAAAAACCGACCTGAAACTGGCCGACCTGTCGCCGTACGGTCTCATCCTGCCGCCACACCGGCTGAGCACCTACCGCCTGGTGGACCTGATCTTCCAGAAGAACAAGGTGCCCTACACCGTGGCGATGGAGGTGGGCGGCTGGGAGGTGATCAAGCAGTACGTGGCGATGGGCCTGGGCATTTCCATCGTCGTCGGCATCTGCCTCACCGATGCCGATGCCGGGCGCCTGGTGGCGCGCAACATGAGTGCCTGGTTTCCGCAACGCACCTATGGCGTGGTGATGAGCAAGGGCAAGTACCTGTCGGCCGAAGCCCGCGACTTCATCGACCTGATCGAACCGGGCCTGTTCTCCTACCGCGAGCATGACGACACCGGGCATTCGCAGCGCTGAAGGTTCGTCGTGCGTTGCGCATGCCGTACCGAGTGGTCACCCGGGCCACGGCGGTCTCGGGGCGGACATGACACAATGAGACGATTGGCCTTTCCCTTTCTGACAAGACAGGCTCCCTGCGACATGAACGACCCGCTCGCCGATGTGGTTTCACGCCAGTACGAACGCTGGGTCTATCCGCCGCCGATCGAGGATCTGCCCGCGTGGATGGAGAACGACTGGGAATGGCTGGACCCCAGCCATGCCTATCGCGTCCTGTGGCCGGATCGTGACCATGACCCGCACCTGGATATCCTGATCGCCGGTTGCGGCACCAACCAGGCGGCCGTGTTCGCCTATGCCAATCCGGAGGCGCGGGTGGTCGCCGTCGACGTCAGCCGCTCCTCGCTGCAACACCAGCAATATCTCAAGGACCGGCACGGCCTGCACAACCTGGAATTGCACCGGCTGCCGATCGAGCAGTTGCCCACGCTGGGTCGCGACTTCGACCTGGTGGTTTCGACCGGGGTGTTGCACCACCTGGACGATCCGCGCGTGGGGCTCGAGGCCCTGGCGGCCTGCCTGCGCCCGCAGGGAGTGGTCGGGCTGATGCTGTACGCGGCCCATGGCCGCTTCGGCGTGCAGTTGATGGAGTCGGTGTTCCGCGACCTGGGATTGCGCCAGGACGAGGCTTCCGTGCGCATGGTGAAGGACGCGATCGAGCAGTTGCCGTCCAATCATCCGCTGCGCGATTACCTGGCCGTCGCGCGCGACCTGACCACGGATGCCGCCATGGTCGACACGTTCCTGCATGGTCGGCAGAAGTGCTACACGGTGGACGAATGCCTGGACCTGGTGCGCTCGGCGGGCCTGGCTTTCCAGGGTTGGCTGCTCAATGCACCGTACTACCCGCACGAATCGCTGACTCCGGGCAGCGGCTTCCGCCGCGCCGTGAACGCGTTGCCCGAGGAAAAGATCTGGTCGGTGATGGAGCGCGTCAATACCGGCAATGCCTGCCATTTCTTCCTGGCCTGCCATCCCGGTCGCCCGCGGAACCGTTACCGCATCGATTTCGAATCCGAGGCAAGCCTGGACTACGTTCCGGCGTTCCGCATGCGCTGCGGCCTGTCCGGAGGTCAGCTGCACCGGCCTGGCTGGAGCCTGCGTCCGGACCCGTCGTGGCTGGCGTATGTGCGGCTGGTGGACGGTCGCCGC
>CAZMMO010000234.1:0-3885 GCA_964567365.1 uncultured Rhodanobacteraceae bacterium
CCCGCCGCCCACCAGTCGATACCCGCGCAATGGCTGATGCCGTCTCTGCGTGAGTGGGGCTCTTCAACCCGCTTCAAAGAGGCTGCGGCTGAGTGCCGCGGAAAACGCCAGGACACACATGCCTGACGGACTGGGTGGCCGGGAATGTGATCCGCTTGCTGGGCACCTGCCCGGAAAGCGTGGACCGGGCTTTGCCATACCAGACGCCGGTGGGCCCGGTAGCGCAACAGGCAACAGAGGTCGGCACGACACTGGCGTCGGCGCTGCTCGGCTCCGAGGCCGGGGCAGCGGCCAAGCTGACCAAGCCCGCACAAGAGATCGGCGAATACTTGTTGAATGCTGGCAAGAACGCGTTGCGCACCAGTGCCATCCCTGCCGAGGTTGCTGCCGGCAAGCAAACGCAAGATGTGCTCAACCGTGGCGGCACGTTGCCGCAGGCTTTCGCGTCAGGCGCCGCGGCCGGCCTGGCCACGCCGCTTGAGTTTGCCATGCCGCTGTCTGTCGAGGGCGGCTTGCTCAAGCGCATGCTGAGCGGCGGAGCGGTGTCGCCGGTGCTGACCCAGTTTGATCAGGCGGCACGCAATGCGCCGTTGCCGGATGACCTGAAACAAGAGCTGTCGCCGGGAGATTACGGACGCAGCGCCATGCTTGATACCGCCATGGCGGCATTGCTCGGCCCGCGAGCGGCCGGGACGAGCCGTACCAAAGCCGACCCCGTTCGAGAGGTACGTGCCGCGGCAAAGAAGGCCGGCTTCACCGATGCTGACATCGAGGCCGCCGAAGCGCCAACTGCCGAACAGCGCTCCGCCCTGACGCCCGATATGCAGCAAACCCGGTCGGAGCTGGAGGCGTTGATGGCCGGCGATGAGCTGCCGGCAAGCAAGACGGAAGACGCCAAGGAGACCCTGGTGCAGAGGCAACAGCCTCAGACGCCAAGTCCGATGGTCACAGATGAATCGGTGCGACCAGCCGAATCGGAGCCACTGGAAAGCCAGAGCCCCATCAAGTCTGTGCAGGCCAATATCCGGCGCGGACGGGAGGCCATGGCACGCGCGTTGAACGAAAAAGCCGACCAGCATCGGGCCATGTACCGGCCGGGCATGGGGTGGGTGGATTTCGTGTGGGGCGACGATGGCACGCCTACTGGTCTGGCGGGAACGAACCTGCCCGGAAAGCGTGTCCTGCCCGGCAAGGGCCTGGCGCACCTTATTGGCCAGCGGATGAGGAATGATGGGCTGTCGCGCCAAGATGCCGAGCGGGTGGCGGGCCAGATGGTCGATGCCATCGCCAGCGGCAAAGAAGTGTCCCGGCATGACGTCAACGGAAACACGACTGTCACCATTGACCACGGTAACCACCAAGCGATGTTGGTGCGGGGGAAGGGTAGCAACACTTGGCTGCTGACGGGATGGCAAAAGAAAGCTCCCGATTCAACCGCTGCCGGTTACGTAGCTGGCGGTGATACGCTCGCCCGGACTTCACCTACCCGGCCGGACGAGGGAGCGGGAGCCAGTGAAAGCCTACCGCGTCGCGCCCCTGGCAGCAACGAGCCGCGCGATTTCAGGGACCGCCCCGACGGCGAGGTACGCGAAGAAGACTTGACGCCGGAAGAACGGGCATGGGTGGCTCGGGTACGCGAGAACTCGACCAAGGCGGGCCGGGAGGCGGAGGCCGATGCCGCCGAACGTGAGTTGGGCGAGCAGATGCGCCAGGAGAACGCGGCCCAAGGCGAGCGCGAGGCCGATCAACTGGGCATGAAGCGGGTCGCCGACGCCATGTTCCCGGATCAGCAGGTGACGTTTGTCCACGACGAGGATGGGGTGGACCCGGCTGTCCGTGCCCGGTTGCGGCCGTTGAAGCGCAGCCATGTTCGCAAAGGCTTCTACGATCCCAAGACCGGGCATACCTACATTCTGACCAAGCACACGCGCACGCCGGGTGATGCTGCCTGGACGGTGGCGCACGAGGTGGGCGGTCACAAGGCCTTCCGCTCGTGGATCGAGAAGCATGCCGATACCAAGGTCGGAGGGCGTACCGCACGCGAGGCACTGCAGGCGGCCACTGAGCTTGCTCGGCAAAACGCGACGGTGGCCAAGCTGGCGGACGTAATCCAGCGCAGGCGAGGCGAACCCCGGCGCGGTGTGGATGTGGAGGAAGCCCTGGCCGAACTGCAGGCAGCCAGCCTGACGGGTGATTTTGACCGCATCCGATCCAGTTATGGCATTGAGGTGCCCGAGGCGATGCGGCCGAGCCTGAAGCGCTCGCTGGCCAATTACGTGCGGCGCATCACGCGCATTTTGAATGCCATCTTCAAGCGCGAGACCGGCCGCGCCGGCACGTTCACCGACGAGGATGTGCGCGACACGCTGACGACGCTGGATGGAAAGGTGAATCGAGCGAAGGTGGGCTCGGGCCAGAGCGGTTACATCCTTCCGGGCGGGGTCTCACCTGGATCGCTCTCGATTGCCGACTACCTCGAAGGCGTGGGCAACCGGTCTCAGCGTCCTACGCAGTCTTCCGACGCGCTCACCGAGCCACCTGGCAAGGATACCCCTGACGCAGGTGACGGCAACAACATCCTGGAATCATCCGTCCCGGGCAATGCCGGTCCGGACATTCGCTACACCCGAAATGATTTAGTATGGCGGCTGCGAACGCCGAATGACATCGGCGGGCGGAGTCTTTCGGTACAAGACGTGAAGGGAGTTGCCCTCCGCGTCTTGAAGGTGGACCCCGAACGGGCCGGCGTCCACGTCGTGTCGGGGTTCGATGGCCTTTCGCCGGCGCTTCGGAAAGCATTGGCGCAGGAAGGCGCGAAGTCGGGAGATTTTGACGCGCTTCATTGGCGTGGAAAGTCCTATCTGTTGGCCGACATGATGCACAGCGAGGCCGATGTGCAGAAGGCAATTTTCCATGAACACTACATGCACGGGGGGCTGCGCACCAAATATCGCAACCGCCTTGGCGGCAAGCTGGACGAATTGCTGAAGGGTATCGGTGGCCGGGACGGTGTCATGCACATGGCGCGTGAACAAGACATCAGCCTGAAGCCCTACGAAACCGCTCTGGACAAGGATGCGCGTTTCACCGACCGCCAAAAGAACCTGGTGTTGATGGAGGAACTTCTGGCGCACATGAGCCACGCCATCGGCACGCTGCGGCGCGTGATCCAAGAGTGGCATGGTGCATTCCGGGATTGGGCGCGCCGGGTTGGCTTTTCGGAACTGGCGGACCTCAATGCGGCAGACCTGGCCCACGTGTTGAAGCAGGCTCGCCTGGCTGCGCGTGAGTCCGTGAACCATGCCAGTGACCGGCCTATGCTTCACAGGGTGTCGGATGAAGCTGATCATGAACCGGGCGACGAGAAAGCGCGTGACTTGCCTGGACCGGCTGGTGCTGGCCAGTTCGACAAGCCTTTCCCGGTCAAGCAGGGCAAGTTGGATAGCGCGCGCTACCCAGCTGCAAGACAAGTTCATTGACCTTCAGCGGATTCAGAAGAGGGTGGAGGCGTCGACAAAACGGGTGCTGGATGACGCTCGGGACGTCAAGCAGGCGGCAGAGCTGTTCACCAGCAAGTCGGCGGCGCAGATCAGGGACTTCCGCGAGAACGTGGAAAAGCCAGTTGTCGACTTCATGCACAAGGGTGGCCTTGATGCGTATGAGGTGGACGATTGGTTGATGGCCCGGCACGCTGCAGAGCGTAATCGGCGCATGCTGGAGATCAATCCGGGGGGGAATACCGACTCCGGCATGTCGCATGCCCAGGCCAACGCGGTGTTGGCCAAGTACTGCGACAACAGCCTCAATGAGGTCGCGGCTGAGTGTCGCGTAAAGCCGTATGGGTGGCTTTATCTTGGATCTTGTAACCTTTTTGTACACACGGGG
>CAZMMO010000235.1:0-3858 GCA_964567365.1 uncultured Rhodanobacteraceae bacterium
GCGCCTACCAGGAGACCCTGGGCGACATCCACAACCTGTTCGGCGACACCGACGCGGTCAACGTGCGCCTGACCGCGGAAGGCTGGCGCTTCGAGCAGGCGCGCCGCGGCGATACCGCCGACCTGATGCTCGATTACGTCGGCTACCGGCTCGAGGACATGCGCCGCACCTACGCCGATCGGCTCGCCGCCGCGGGCGTCGAGGATGCGGAGGCCCTGCAGGCCGAGCTGGAAGCGGGCCTGACGGCCTACACCTACCTGCAGTAGGAGCGCACCCGGGCGCGACTGGTGTAGGAGCGCACCCGGGCGCGACTGGCGCAAGGCCTCATGAACGCCGATGCCGTCGCGCCCAGGTGCGCTCCTACCAGGTGGGGCATCGAACCATGAGTCGTGCGCAAACGAAACCCGGCGTCAGGCCTTGTCGCGATGCACCTGCGGCCCGGCGATCGACTGGTTGACCGGCATCATCTCGATGCGGCTGATGTCCAGGTGCGGCGGCCGGTTGGCGACCCACCACACGGTGGCGGCGATGTCCGCGGGCGTGATCGGGTGCACGCCGGCGTAGAGCCTTTCCGAGGCCGCCTGGTCGCCGCCGGTACGGACCAGGGTGAACTCGGTTTCGGCCATGCCCGGCTCGATGTTGGTCACGCGCACGCCGCTGCCGTGCAGGTCGGTGCGCAGATTCCGCGAGAAGTGGGTGACGAAGGCCTTGGTGGAGCCGTAGACATTGCCGCCCTTGTAGGGATAGGTGCCGGCGATCGAGCTGATGTTGACGATTGCGCCGCGTCGTTCGACCAGGCGCGGCAGCAGCAGATGCGTCAGGGTGACCAGCGCGGTGATGTTGGTGTCGATCATCTGCCGCCACTGCGCCAGGTCGCTCTCGGGCGCCGGCGCCGTGCCCAGCGCCAGCCCGGCGTTGTTGACCAGCAGGTCGATATCGGCGAAATCCGCCGGCAGCGAGTCGATGGCCGAGCGCATGGCGGCTTCGTCGCGGATGTCGAAGGCCAGCGTGTGCACGCGTTCGCGGTCCAGCCGTTCGGCCAGCGACTGCAGGCGTGCGGCGCGTCGGCCGCAGGCCACCACGCGCCAGCCGCCGCGGGCAAAGGTTTCCGCCATGGCGGCGCCGAAACCGGCGGTGGCGCCGGTGATGAGGACGGTCTTTTCGATCATGCCGGCAAGTGTAGCCGGACGGCATCCGTGCGGGTATCGGGTGGTGTCTGTGCTAGATTCCATCAGGGATTCCTTGGGGTGAGGCGACGCGACGAGGACGGACGGTCCGGAATCGGGGGGTGGCATGGAAAAGTGGTCGGTGACACTGACGGGCTCGGTACGTCCTGGCGCGGATGCGGATTCGGTCTGGCGGCGGGTGGCCGGTGTGCTGGGGATGGACGCAAGCGCTTTCGGGCAGAAGGTCCGTCCGCGTCTCCCGGTGACCTTCCGCGCGGGCGACGAGGCTTCCGTCCGCAACCAGCAGCAGCAACTGGTGCAGTGCGGTGTCGATGCCGTGTTGCTGGGTGACGATGGGGGACGGCTGTGGGTGCGTTCCGAGGGGCGCACCTGCGGGCCGGTCAGCACTGCCTATGCGCGTGGCGCATGGGGCGCGGGCCGCTGGAATGGCCGGACCCTGGCCTGCCGCCAGGGCGAGTCGCGCTGGCAGCCGTTGTCCGGGCTGGTCGCCGCGCCGGCGTTCGAGGACGCCGAACCGCCGGCGGGCCCGTTGCCATCGTCGCCGCCGTCGGCGTCCGGTCCTGCCCCCGCGGTGGCCGCCGCACAACCGCAACATGGTCCGGAGGTATTGCCCACGCATGCGCAGGCGCCCGGACTGCATGCCGGGTTCTGGCTGCGTGTCGTGGCCTACCTGCTGGACAGCCTGGTCGCGCTGGTCGTGCTGTGCCTGCCGCTGGCGCTGGTGGCCTTCGTGTTCGACAACTCGAGCCTGGTGATGCTGGGTGGCCTGGCGGGGGCGTGGCTGTACTTCGCCCTGTTCGAATCTTCCTCGTTGCAGGCGACGCCCGGCAAGCTCGCCCTGGGCCTGCGCGTCGTGGACATGCGCGGCGCGCGCATCGGCTTCGGACGCGCCACGGGGCGTTATTTCGGCAAGCTCGTTTCCGGCATGATCCTGGACATCGGCTACCTGCTGGCCGCATGGACCGAGCGCAAGCAGGCGCTGCACGACCTCATGGCCGCCTGCTGCGTGGTGCATCGTGACCGGATGGAAGCGCTGGGAGAGGCCGAATCGACCGCGGGCACCTCCTCGGGGATGCCGGGATGGGCGATTGCGCTGATCACGGGCGGGGCGTGCGTTTTCGTATTCTGTGCGGGCATCCTGTTCGTCATCGCGGTCGGGTCCTACCACCGCTACGTCGTCCGCAGCCAGGTCAGCGAAGGCATGGCGCTGAGCGCGCCGACCCGGGATGCCGTGGAAGCCTACCTGCGTCGCCACGGGTTGCCCCCGAACGACAACCGCGCGGCGGGGCTGGTGCCGGCCGCGATGATCCACAACCCGTACGTGAGCGCGGTACGGGTCCACAAAGGCGCGATCGTGATCACCTTCGGAGGTGCGAAGGCCGACGCCAGCCTGCGCGGGCACCACCTCGTGCTGAAGCCCCTGCGCCATGGTCATGCGATCGACTGGAAGTGCGGCAGCCCGGATATCGACGGCAAGTACCTTTCGGCGCGTTGCCGCCCGTAATTCGTGCTCGTCGTTTTTGCGACGAGCCCCTGGGGATGTCCCGGTGCCCGGACGGGCCCGCTCAATGTTCCTTCAGGGCGATGGCATGGATGCCGGCGGCTTCCAGCTTGTCCTTGACCGCTTCCAGCGCGCTGGCGCTGTGGTAGGGCCCGAGGCGGACGCGGTTCCAGGTCTGGCCGTTGATGGTCACGGGCTGGACCTCGGCGCGGAAGCCCTTGAGCGCCAGCTTGGCTTTCAGCGCCTCGGCGTCGCCGGCGCTGGGGAAGGAACCCACCTGGAGCAGGTAGTTGTCCGAACCGGTCGAAGCGGCCGGGGTGCCCTGCGTGGCGCTGTTGCCCGCGGTGCCGGAATTCGACGCGCCGGTGGTGGCGGCCTGCTGCTCGGCCTTGGCCTGGGCGCTCAGCTGCGCGTCGGGAATCACCACGTCCTTTTCCGGCAACACCGAGTAGAAGTCGTACTTGGGCTTGGTCGGCTGCGGGTTGGCCGCGATGCCGGGACCGCTGTCGGTGTTGTTGGCCTGCGCGGCGGGCTGGCTGTCGGGGCGCGAGATGGGCATGTGGCCGGTGTGCGAGACGATGCCCATGCCGATGGCGCCGATGACGATGCCGATCAACACCAGCAACCATGCCGGCCACCCGCCGTTGCGTACCGCTTGCCTGCTCTTGCGTGCCATTTGCCGCCTCTTCATTCAAGGCCGTCCTCCATGACGGCGAAGATCGAACCGCCAGCCCGGCGGACCGTTCCAAAGGAACTACATGCGTTCGGGAGCCGACAGCCCCAGAAGTTCCAGCCCATTGTTCAACACTTGGCGCGTGGCGACCACCAGGGCCAGGCGCGCGTCGCGCAGTTCGGCATCCTCGACCAGGAACTGCTGCGAGTTGTAATAGGCATGGAAGACCTGCGCAAGGTCGCGCAGCCAGGTGGCCAGCAGGTGCGGCTCGAGGCTGGCGGCGGCGGCTTCCACGACTTCCGGGTAGCGCGACAATTCGGTCATCAGCGCCTGTTCGTGCTCGCTGTCCAGGCGTGTCAGGTGCCGCTGGCCGTGTGCCGGATCGAAGGCCAGGCCCTTTTCCCCGCATTGGCGCAACACGCTGCACACGCGGGCGTGGGCATACTGGATGTAGTACACCGGGTTGTCGTTGGACTGCGAGCGCGCCAGGTCGATGT
>CAZMMO010000236.1:0-3852 GCA_964567365.1 uncultured Rhodanobacteraceae bacterium
TCCTGTGGACGGCTTGAATGCTTCAATAAGGCCGCGGCTCAGAGCCGCGGAAAACCACAGGATTACATCAACCGTGGTGCTGCCGTGACTGTGCTTCAATAAGGCCGCGGCTCAGAGCCGCGGAAAACAGTCCCTGTGTAAGCGATTGTACCGCAAACGGTTTGAGGGACAGATGCGAGCGCTTGGGGCAGATGGTTGTTTACCTGACGTCCTGGTTGAGCCGAGTACGCAGGACGTGCAGGTAATTGGCTGATTGTCAAAGAGCTTGTTGATGCGAGCGCTGCCCGGGGATAATAGCGCCACTGCAGCGCTCGCGTATGTGCGGCAAAGATAGGGTGATCTACAGACATGGGCTTCACACGATGATGGGTTCGCGTGCTATGGGCTCGAACTTGTCACCGAGACTGACGACGCGCGGTTTGACCTTGTCGGCAGGACCGATATCGATCACCAGCAGTGCGTCGACCTGGCGGTTGATGACGCCATCCAGCAGCTGGATCAGTTCGGCATGTCGACGACGGCTGAGCCGGCACTGGAAAACGGACAGTTGTAGCCATTCGCCGAAACCTTTCATGAGTTTGAATACCCGACGCCAGCGTTTTTCGTCGCGGATGTCGTAGGTGACCAGGTACAGATGTTCGTCCATTGCCATCTCACAGGTTGCGATTCAACGGGTGGTGAAATTGGGGTAGGTGTCGAGTTCGCCCAGCAGAAAACGTCCGAGCAGGCGCGCCTGTAGTTCCAACAGGCGTCGATAGCTCAGGCGGTAGCCGAACAACGGGTGGGTGATTTCGTGGCTCAGTCGCCGCTCGAAGGCAGCGATGAAGCGTTTGCGGCCGCTTGCATCCAGGTTGACGCTGCCGGCAGCGCTGACGAAATCTCCAGGATGGATTTCTCCGTTGTTGATGACCTGCATGACGACGGAGTCGGCCAGAAGTGGGCGGAACGGTTCCATCATGTCCAATGCGAGTGCGGGTCGTCCATATCGTGGCTGATGATAGAAGCCGCGGAAGGGATCGAAGCCGACGGCCTGCAAGGTGACCGTCCAGGTGCGTGCCAACATGGTGTAGGCAAACGACAACATGGCATTGACGGGGTCGGTCGGCGGGCGCCGGTTGCGCTGTTGGAAGTCGAAGGCGAGCAGCGCCTTGTCCTGGGGTTGCTCCGGGCGCAAGGTGTGGCGGAAGTGGCCAAAATACAATGAAGCGGCATGCCCTTCGATTCCCAGCAAAGCTTCCAGGTTGTCGGCGTGCTCCGCCTGTTTGCGAATGCGCTTGAGATCGGCCAGGAGCCTCTCGGGCTTGTCGCCGTCTTTCCAGTTGCGGCGTAGCTGGGTACGACTGTTGGCGATCTTGGCCGACACCAGGTCGCGGGCAATGTGCAGGCAGGTGCCCTGATGAAAACTGGCGCGGTACTGCGCGGTGCGCAGCTCGACATTTTTGTGGCCGTTGCCCAGGGTGTGGCCGAAGAAGAATCCTCCGTAGCTGTGCCAGGTGACGGGGATGTTTCGATGCATCAGTTCCTGCAGGCAGGGCGTGGTGATGTACACGTTGCCCTGGATGATTACTTGCGAAACTTCCCCGATGCGTGCGGTGGCAAGTCTCTCGCCGTCCCTGCCGGTTACTTCGAGCGTTTCCCCTTTCTTGGCCAGCTTGGCGCTGTGATGCTGAATGTACAGAGGCAGGGCTTCGTGGTGCGGTACGGCCAAGGGGCGCGGTGCGAGTTCCGCCTTGTGCAGGAATTGCACTTCATCGGGCAGGCAGATCGAGACCAGCGAGCAGCGCGGGCATTTGGGACTATCCACCAGCGGCGCGGGGATTTGGCCGCCGGCTGCCATGGCACGCAGTTCGGCGATCGCGTTGCGGGTCAGTGTCAACAGCTCCTCATCGAACGGAACCGTGACGCGTTCCTTGCTGGCGACGTAGTAGATGACCCCCTCGTCGCACGTGTAGCCGTGCTCGCGCAGCAACAAACCCTGGGCGCACAACTGTACCCGCTCGGGGTCATATACCCCGCGGGCAGTGTGTGGCCGCTTGCCGCGTTTGTAATCAACCGGCGTGACGTGACTGCCTTCGCCTTCGATGAGGTCGAGTTTGCAGATCAGGCCCAGTTTGTTCGATGACAGGGAAATGGAGCGAGCGTGGATGTCCGCGTGTTCTTCTTCGGCAGTTTGCGCATCTGGCAATGGGCCGGCGCGCTTGTCCACGCGCTTGTGCTTGTGCCGGCCGTCCACGGTGTCGGCCGAGTCGGCCCATTCACCCTGGACCCATTCCAGATAGGCCAGACGCGGGCAGTACACGTGCTCGTTGAGCATGCGTACAGGAATGGGCGGTTGGTCACCACCCAGGTCCGGAAACGGAAGCTCCAGATCCCCCTGTTTCGGTTCCATGGCGTTGGCCTATGGTCAACCATCAGCTTCAGCTACCTACGTATGTACCGCTCATGGAGGGTAAAGGCAAGCCGGAGTTGCTGAGTCGGTGCGGATCGACTCGAGGTGGCGATCGGTTATTTGCGGGTGACGGATACGATGGTCATGGATGCGAATCCGGGATGATGTTGCTCAACCAGCGTAAGGCCCGTCGATTTGCCTCCACAGGTCCAGGGCGTCTTGCACGTAGGCGGCGGCCTTGGAAATGTCGCCCATGCCGACATACTCGATATGATCCTCGGGCAGCGCCTGGCAGCCGAGCAGCAGCGGCAGGACATGCGTGTTGCTTGCGATGGTGGTTTTCGCGCTGGTACGTGCGGTCTCCGTGTCGCCGTGTTCAATGAAATCCATCAAGGCGCGCGACCATGACCAGCTTGCGAATGCATCCTCTTCATATTGCTTCCACAGTTCCCGCGCTGTCGAGCGCCTGTTCGAGGGTGTGTGTTTGCTCTTCGGACAGCAGCAGATAGGCGTTGGCGCAGTCGGCGCATCTTGCATGCCACGCCGGGTCCGATGCCGTTCACCTCGACAAGCGTGTCAAGGTCGGCTGACATGACGGCTTCCACCTTGCCGAAGCGGCGTAGCAATCGGGCTGCACGCTCGGGGCCGATATCGGGTAGGCCTGCCTGGGTTCATGAGAAGCCTTTCTCGTTCTTGCTTGCCGGTGTTCGAGCTATGCGTCGTATCCGGCGTCAGGAGTCTGTCCCACAAGTTGGCGAGACCGAGGCTGCAGGTGCCGGCGAGCAGATTGAACCCGTAGGGTTGATGTCGGCTCGGACAATGGTACGATATCATATCCATGAAAATATGATATCGTGAAACTATGCAACGAACCCTCATCAATCTGGACCCTGAAGACAAGGCGTGGCTGGATCGCGAGGCCAAACATCGCCGTGTCCCCATGACCGAACTGGTGCGTCAGGCGGTGCACGCCTATCGGTTGCGCGAGGAGAGCCGGGGCAACCAGAAGTGGCAGCATGCGGTACGCGATACGGCTGGCATCTGGCGTCAGGGCGACGGTTTGGCCTATCAGCAGCGTCTACGTGACGAGTGGGATGACGAGGAGTGAGGTACCTGCTCGATTCGGTGATCCTGATTGACCACTTCAATGGTGTGGAAGCTGCCACGCAATTTCTTGCCGAACATGGTCCGGCCTGCGCCATCTCCGTTGTCACGCGCGCCGAGGTGTTGACCGGCTTCGATGAAAAAACGGAACCCTTGGCTCGTCGCTTTCTGGACAATTTCCGGATGCTCGCCATCGATGCCGTGACGGCCGATCTGGCAGCCCACTTGCGTCGCTTGAACCACTGGAAACTTCCCGATGCACTTCAGGCCGCCGTGGCGAGTCGGCATGAGCTGGTGCTGGTGACGCGCAATACGAAAGACTTCCAGTCGGGTGGCGGGCTGGAGGTGCTGGTGCCGTA
>CAZMMO010000237.1:0-3848 GCA_964567365.1 uncultured Rhodanobacteraceae bacterium
CTGGCCGGTTTCAACCCCAAGCCCGGATATGCCAAGGCCGTGGATGCCAGGCTGTTGCGGCCGCATCCGCACATGCGCTGCTGGCGCAGGAGCGACATCCCCAAGCGTTTCCACTACGGCAGCAACCCGCGCATACCGGCCATCACCTGCCTGGCCAACGTCGGCTGGCAAATCACTTCCAGCGATTACCTGGCCCACAGCAAATACCCGATGAGCCTGGGCAGCCACGGCTACGACAACGCCAATCCGCTCATGCGCGCGCTGTTCATCGCGCACGGTCCGGCGTTCCGCCAGGGCCTGACGGTGCCGGAGTTCCCCAACGTGGACGTGTACCCGTTGATGGCACACCTGCTGGGCATCCCGGCGCAACCCGGCGATGGCAGCTACCAGGCCGTCGAGGACATGCTCAAGCCGGACCGGCGCTGACTCCGCCGCCTGACATGGATCAATGCCGGTGCACGCCCATGTGATCATGATAATCATTATCATGTGAACATCGAGGTACGCCATGCATGGCTCCGCGTCCGGCCTGCAACCATCGCGGACGGCGGTCCGCCATTCGTGGATCGTCCTGCTGACGGCCATCGGCCCGGGCCTGGTGGTGATGCTGGCCGACACCGATGTCGGCAGCATCCTCACCGCGGCGCAAAGCGGCGCACGCTGGGGTTACCAGCTGCTGGCACTGCAACTGCTGCTGATTCCCATCCTGTTCGTGGTGCAGGAACTGACCGTGCGGCTGGGCATCTTCACCGGCAAGGGGCACGGCGAGCTGATTCGCGAGACCTTCGGGCCGCAGTGGGCGTGGGTGTCGGTGCTGGGCCTGGTCGTGGCCGCCGTGGGCGCCTTGATCACCGAGTTTTCCGGCGTGGCCGGCGTCGGCGAACTGTTCGGCGTGCCGCGCGGCTGGAGCCTGGTATTGGCCGCCGGCTTCCTGCTGGCGGTGGTGTGGACCGGAAGCTACCGGCGCGTGGAGCGCATCGCCATCGCGCTCGGGCTGTTCGAACTGGTCTTTGTCTGGGTGGCCCTGCGCGCGCCGGTGGACAGCACCGCGCTGGTCCACGGCGTCACCCACCTGCCCTGGCGCGACGAAGGCTTCTGGTACCTCGCGGCAGCCAACATCGGGGCCGTGATCATGCCCTGGATGGTGTTCTACCAGCAGTCGGCCATTGCCGACAAAAGGCTGCGCGCGGACCAGTATCATGCCGCGCGCTGGGACACCGCCATCGGCGCCGTGGTCACCCAATTGGTGATGGCCGCCGTACTGGTTGCCGCGGCGGCGACGCTGTGGGTCCACCGCGACAGCGCACCCCTGGACACCGTCGGTGACGTTGCCGGCGCCCTCACGCCCTTCCTCGGCGTCACGGCCGGACGCACCCTGTTCGGCCTGGGCATGCTGGGCGCGGCCATGGTGGCCGCCATCGTGGTGGCGCTGGCCATGGCCTGGGGCCTGGGCGAGGTGACCGGTTACCAGCGCTCCCTGGAGCAGAACCCGCGCGAGGCACCGTGGTTCTATCTGATCTTCACCTTCGGCATCGCCGGCGGCGCCCTGGTGGTGGCCCTGGTGCCCGACCTGGTAGCGCTGTCGATCGGCGTGGAGGTGATGAACGCCCTGTTGCTGCCGCTGGTGCTCGGCTTCCTGGTGGCCTTGGCCGTCCGCGCCTTGCCGCCGGCGCACCGCCTGCGCGGATGGTACCGCTGGCTGGTGACGGCCGTGGTGGTGCTGACTTCGGCGTTGGGCGTGTACGGCGGAATCAGCGGCCTGTTCTGAGGCCGGCCGCCGGGCGCGGCGGTCAACCCATGGCGCCGTGGCTCATCGGCGTCGGCGGTATGGCCGTGCCGGCCAGCGGCGGCACCCGGCGCAGGTACCAGGCAATGGCCAGCCCCGCCACTGCCAATACGCCGACAAAGCCGCCGATGCCGTTCCATCCGGCGGCGGCATAGAACAAGCCGCCACCGGCGCCGGCGATGCTCGAACCCATGTAATAGGCAAACAGGTACATCGACGAGGCCTGCGCACGGCTGACGCCGCCGCGCCGCCCGACCCAGCTGCTGATGATGGAGTGGCCACCGAAAAATCCGAAGGTCAACACGACCAGCCCGGCCAGGATCCCCCACACCGAGGCCGCCAGGGTCAGGCCGACGCCGGCCAGCAGCAAGGCGAACGCCGACCACAACACCTTGCGCCGCCCCAGCTTGCCGGCCAGGTGCCCCATCCACGGGGAACTGAACATGCCCACCACGTAGACCATGAAGATCAGACCCACCCAGGCCTGGCTGAAATCGTACGGCGGTGCCAGCAGGCGGTAGCCGAGGTAGTTGTAGACCGTGACGAAGGCGCCCAGCAGCAGAAAGCCCTCCACGAACAGCCAGGGCAGCGCGCGGTCGTGGAACAAACCGGCGAAACGCGCCATCAGCGCACGCGGACGCAATGGCTGCGGCACGAAATGGCGCGACGGCGGCAGACTGCGCCAGAACAGCAAGGCCGCCACCAGGCCGACCCCGCCGACCACGGCGATGCCGCCGCGCCAGCCCAGCCAGTCGGCGCTGACGCCGGCCAGCAGACGGCCGGACAGGCCGCCGATGGCGTTGCCGCTGATGTACAGCCCCATGCCCAGGCCGATGGATTGGGGATGTACTTCCTCGCTGAGCCAGGTCATCGCCACCGCGGGCAGGCCGCTCAAGGTCAGTCCCAGCAAGGTACGCAACACCAGCAAGGCATGCCAGCCGGGCGCGAGCGCCGTCAGCAGCACCAGCAGCGCCGAGGAAAACAGCGACAGGCTCATGACCCGCTTGCGGCCCCAGGCATCGGACAGGGCGCCGGCAAACAGCATCGCCACCGCCAGCACCGCCGTGGTCACCGACAGCGACAAGGCACTGGCGGCAGCACCGACACCGAAATCACGGCTGAACTCAGGCATCAGCGGCTGCACGCAATACAGCAATCCGAACGTTGCCACACCGGCGGCGAACAGGGCCAGGTTGGCGCGCCGGAACGCCGGCGTGCCGTGATGGATCCACGTGTCTTCCACGACCTCCGACGCCCGCGCTCCGGCGGCGACCGCAACACTTGATCCGCCGTCCATCACGCCACCGCACCACTCGCACGCGCGGCACGAATGGCTGCCAACGGCACCTCCATGCGCATCTTCACGGTTTGCGGCGTCAGTTCGCGCTCGGACAGGTCGTTGAGCCAGGCGGCTTCGGGCGTGGCGCAATAAAAACGTTTGGGGCCCGCGTCGAGGAAACCATCGAGTTCGACCGCGGTGCCGGGATAGATCAGGCGATGCGCCTTTTCCGCTTCATCACGCTCTTCCACCTGGCGCGCCCGGGCGCGCAGGTACAGGCAACCCAGGCGGTTGGTCCCGCGCTCGCGGGTGGAGTCGTACAGGGTGAGGAACACGCGTGCATCGGCGCGGATATTGCGCGAGTGCTGCGCCTGGATCCAGGACGACCAGTACAGGCCCAGCCCGGCATCGGCCACCGCCGTGACCGGCGTGTTCCACGGCCCGTCGTCGCCGACGCTGGCGATGTTGATGTAGCGGCAAGTCGCCAGCAAGCTGGCGGCCACCCGGCCTGGATCCGACTCGTGCATGACCATCCATCCTGGGGAACCGGCGCGCGATGGGCGCACCGGTCAGGATAGGAGTACCGACTATGGCAGTCCATGATCTTTTTCAGCACGTTTGGTGTGCCGAAAACATATAACTGGAACAGTCAGACGGTCGGAAGGCCAAGCACACGACAGGCAAGCAGGGCCCGCCTTCTCTCCGGCAACTTCAAACCCACGTTGCCTCATCATCCCGACGAAAGCCGGGATCCAGCGTCTTTCACGCGAACCTCAGGCCTTA
>CAZMMO010000238.1:0-3838 GCA_964567365.1 uncultured Rhodanobacteraceae bacterium
TCGAGATCCTTCTATGCGCCGCCCGCGCGCGGCGCTTTTTTTCCGCCACATGGCATCGGCCAGCAACATGCCGCAGTTCGCGCAGGCCTTCCAGTGCAAGCCGGGCAGCAAGATGGTGCGCAAGCATCCGGTGAAGATCTGGTAACACCGCCCCGGCATCAAACCAAATCCCTGTAGGAGCGCACCCGGGCGCGACCGGCGCAAAACTCGTTGAACGCTGATGCCAGTCACGCCGCCGAGCGCTTGGAGACGCCGCGCAAATGATTGCACGGCGCAAGGCTCGTTGAGCGCTGATGCCGGTCGCGCCCGGGTGCGCTCCTACAGAGGGGGCCGTGGATCAGCGGCGGGGGCGAAGTTCTCGAGATCCTTCTATGCGCCGCCCGCGCGCGGCGCTTTTTTTCCGCCACATGGCACCGGTGATGCCTGCATCCGGCGCCACTCCGTGCATCGAACTCCCTCGCGCACAGGGCAAATGCCGTGGCAATCCGCTTCACGAGGATCCTGCAGCCGGGTCGATTCGCATAAGTACTTATTGCGAATCATTCTCATTAGCACTAGAATCCGCGTCCACAACTTCTTCACCACATTCCGCAGGCCTTATGGACTTCATCAAGAGCAGAAAGCATCCGACGATCCGCGCCGCCTCCCGTTCCCACGCTCCCCTGGCCGCATCGGTCATGACGGCGCTGGTGCTGGGATACCCCGCCGCCGCGCTGGCCGGCGGCAGCTCCAGTCCGGGTGTCGCCGCCGACATGCCGAGCGTCGAACAGGCACGGACGCTTCCCTCCGTCGACGTCCAGGCTTCGGTCGGACCGGACTATCGGGCCCAGTCGGCCTCGCCCAAATTCACCCAGCCCCTGATCGACACCACGCAGACCCTGCAGGTGATCACCGACGACCTGTTCAATCAGCAGGGCGCCACCACCCTGACCCAGGCTCTGCGCAACACCCCGGGCGTGGGCACATTCTACGCCGGCGAAAACGGCAGCACCTCCACCGGCGACGCCATCTACATGCGCGGCTTCGACGCCTCGGGCAGTATTTTCGTGGACGGCATACGCGACCTGGGATCGATCTCGCGCGACGTGTTCAATATCGAGCAGATCGAAGTCACCAAGGGCCCCGACGGCACCGAATACGGCCGTACCGCACCCACCGGTGCCATCAACATGGTGACCAAGCAACCCTTCCTGACACGCAAGACCTCGGCCTCGCTGTCCCTGGGCGACGGCCACCGGCGGCGCGCCACCGCCGACTGGAACCAGCCGCTGGGCGCGCACTCGGCCCTGCGCCTGAACGTGATGGGCCAGGACAGCGGCGTGCCGGGCCGCGACGAGGTCAAGCACGGCCGCTGGGGCGTCGCGCCGTCGCTCGCCTTCGGCCTGGGCACGCCCACCCGCGTGTTCGTCGATTACCTGCACATCCACCAGAACAACGTCCCCGACGGCGGCATTCCCACCATCGGCCTGCCCGGCTACGGCAGTCCGGACCCCACCCGTCCGCAGATCGGCGATGCGCCCAAGGTGGACACGCACAATTTCTACGGCACCGACCAGGACCACGACCACGTCCAGGCCGACATGTTCACCGTGCGCGTGGAGCACGACTTCGACGAAGACACGACCCTGCGCAACACCACCCGCTGGGGACGCACGCGCCAGGACTACCTGCTGACCTCGTTCACGGCCACCGCCGCCCATCTCCTGACGCCGGACCTCGCCGATCCCGACACCTGGACCCTGGCGCGCAGCAATCCCAACTTCAAGCACCAGTCCGACACCATCGTCACCAACCAGACCAATATCACCAGCAACTTCCAGACCGGCAGCGTGGTGCACAACCTCAGCGCAGGCCTGGAACTGACGCGCGAGGGCGTCAGCACCCTGGGCATCGGCGCCCTGGACGACAGCGCTTGGCCCGCCGCCAACCTGTACCATCCCGATCACCGGGTCGGCGGCCTGCTGATCGGCGAGACCGGCGCCTGGGGCAAAGGCCACACCAACACCTACGCCGCCTACGTGTTCGACACCCTGAAGTTCGGCGAACGTTGGCAGGTCAACGCCGGACTGCGCCTGGACCACTACCGCACGCAATTCCACGACGTGGCCCTGTGCGGCGGCCGCCACGGTCCCGACTGCGGAGGACTGCCTGAGGGCAGCCCCCTCACCGACGTCGACACCACCGTGTCGGGCAACCTGCCGAACTGGAAACTGGGCATCCTCTACAAGCCCGCGGAAAATGGCAGCCTGTACGCCAATTTCGCGGTGTCGCAGGAACCGCCGGGCGGCGAAACGCTGGAGCTGAGCTCGCGCGCCAACAAGGCCAACAACCCCAGCTTCGATCCGCAGAAGGCCCGCACCACGGAGGTGGGCACCAAGTGGAACCTGGCCGGCGACCGGCTGCTGCTGAGCGCCGCCATCTACCGCACGGTCGTCACCAACCAGGTCGAACAGGACCCCGTCGACCTGCAGTATTACCAGACCGGCGAGAAGCGCGTGCAGGGCGTGGAAATCACCGCCGTCGGCCACATCACCAGAAACTGGGCCGTCAACGCCGGCTTCACCACCATGGACGCCACGATCACACGCGGCGCCGCCGAAGCCAACGACGGCTCCAGCGACCTGGCCTACACGCCCACCAGCGCCTTCACCGCCTGGACCACCTACACGCTGCCGTTCCACCTCACCATCGGCGGCGGCGCACGCTACAACGGCAGCATGAAACGCGGCCACGACGGCGCCATCGGCACACCCGAATACGTGCGCCCGTACTGGGTGTTCAACCTGATGGCCAGCTACCCGGTCAACCGTCACCTGGACCTGCAGTTGAACCTCGACAACGTCTTCGACAACGACTATGTGGCGGCCATCAACAAGAGTGGCTATCGCTATACGCCGGGGGTGCCGAGATCGGTCCTGTTGACGGCGAATGTGCGGTTTTGATTTGCGGGACTCGGGACCCGGGACCCGGGACTCGAACTTCGGGAAACTTCTGGGTGATCTTGAGGGTGTTTGGCTTCGGGTAAGGTTGGTGGCGGGTAGGGCGGGCACTGCCCGCCGTGGCATGCTTGCCCTGACGACCTGATCGCCGCGCGATGATGCGTACGTAAACACGGAGCCTTCACTCATGTTGATACACGTTCCCGAAATACTCGACGCGGAACAGGTCGCCGCGATGCGCGCGAAGCTCGAGGCCGCCGAGTGGACTGATGGACGCGAGACCGTCGGTCCGCAGGGGGCGCAGGTCAAGCGCAACCGGCAATTGCCGGAGGCGTCCCCGCTGCGCCGCGAACTGGGCGATATCGTGCTCGCCGCGCTGGCACGCAACAGCCTCTACCATGCCGCCACGCTGCCGCAGCACACCCTGCCGCCGCGTTTCAACCGCTATGAAGGCGGCGGCCAATACGGCTTTCACGTCGACGGATCGGTAATGGCCCTGCCCGGGAACGCCGGACAACTGCGCAGCGACATCGCCTGCACGCTGTTCCTCAACGAACCGGACAGCTACGACGGCGGCGAACTCATCGTCAGCGACACCTACGGCGAACACGAGATCAAGCTGCCCGCCGGCGACCTCATCGTGTATCCGGCCAGCAGCCTGCACCGGGTCGCGCCGGTGACACGCGGCACCCGCCTGGCCGCCTTTTTCTGGGTCCAAAGCCTGATCCGCGACGACACCCGACGACGCCTGCTGTTCGAGCTGGACGCCTCCATCCGCACCCTCACCGCCGAAGGCGCCAACCGCGCCGCGGTGCTGCAGTTGACCGGCACGTATCACAATTTGCTGCGGTTGTGGGCGGAGACGTGAAGAGCGAGGGGATAGGGGCGAGGGGCGAGGG
>CAZMMO010000239.1:0-3824 GCA_964567365.1 uncultured Rhodanobacteraceae bacterium
CGGCAAGCGCGAGTCTCGCGGCGAGGGGGTTGTGCGGCGGGCAGTGCCCGCCCTATGGGGCGTGGCGGCCGGCCTGGTGGACGGCGTCGACCAGGGCGGCGACCTTGTCCGGGTCCACTCCGGGCGTGATGCCGTGGCCCAGGTTGAAGACGTGGCCGGGGTGCGGACCGAAGGCGTCGAGGACGGCGCGGGCTTCGCGGACAATGGTGTCGGTGTCGGCCAGCAGCACGGAGGGATCGAGGTTGCCCTGCAGGGCAACGCGCCCGCCCACGCGCTCGCGCGCCTGGCCGATGTCGATGGTCCAGTCCACGCCGAGCGCGGCGCAGCCGGTGTCGGCCAGGGCTTCGAGGTGGCTGTTGGCGCCCTTGGAAAACAGCACGACGGGAAGCTCGCGCGCGTGCGGGTCGCGCTGGAGCAGGTCGATGATCCGGGCCAGGTGGCGCAGCGAGAATTCGCCGAACATGGGCGGCGACAGCAGGCCGCCCCAGGTGTCGAAGATCATCAACGCCTGCGCGCCGGCCTCGGCCTGGGCGGCCAGGTAGGCGGCCACGCTTTGCGCCAGCACGTCGAGCAGATGATGGGCCAGGTCCGGGCGCCTCCAGCACAGTGCCTTGGGCGTGGCGAAGTCGCGCGAGCCGTGGCCCTCGACCATGTAGCAGGCCAGTGTCCAGGGGCTGCCGGCAAAGCCGATCAGCGGCACGCGGCCGTCCAGCTCGCGCCGGATCAGGCGCACCGCGTCGGTGACGTAGCGCAGCTTGTCGTCGATGTCGGGCACGGCCAGCCGCAGGATGGCCGCCTCGTCGCGCAGCGGATGGGCGAAGGCCGGGCCTTCGCCGGCGACGAAGTGCAGCCCCAGGTCCATCGCGTCGGGAATGGTGAGGATGTCCGAGAACAGGATGGCCGCGTCCAGATCGAAGCGGCGCAGGGGTTGCAGCGTGACCTCGCAGGCCAGTTCCGGGGTTTGCGCCAGGGCCAGGAAGCTGCCCGCGCGCTCGCGCGTGGCCCGGTATTCGGGCAGGTAGCGGCCGGCCTGGCGCATGATCCAGACCGGCGTGGTATCCACCGGTTGCCGGCGCAACGCGCGCAGCAGGCGGTCGTTGCGCGGATCACTGGCCATGCGGCGAATCCATGCCCTGGGTGATCATGACTTTGTAGCCGCGCTTGATCTGGTGGTCGCGGGTCTGCTCGAACGCGGCCAGCGCGGCGTCGCGCTCCAGGTACACCTGCTTGCGCAACGTGGCCCGACCGCCCTCGGTGCCCGACTCGCGGTACAGCGTCCAGCCGCCCAGCAGGTCCTGTTCGAGCACCAGTTGCACGTAGCGTGGCGCTTCGCCGGGAGCCGGTCGGGTTTGCATGTAGATGCGCATGGGGACAGTGTAGGCGATTGTGGTTGCCGGGCGCGCATGGTAGCGGAGGTTTCAACGCCGCGCGTCGCCCATGCCCGATACCGGCGGACGCTGCACCAGTTGCAGCTGTGCGTGGAACGGTTGTCCGGCCCGGACTCCGGCGATGCGCACCTGGGTGCCGGGCTTCATCGTGGACACGCGCCGGTACAACTGTGCCGGTCCGATGATGCTGTGACCGTCGATGTTCAACAGCACGTCTCCCCGCTGAATGCCGGCCTTGTCCGCCGGGCCGCCCGGATACACGCCGGTGACGATGACCCCGTGCGCGGCCGGAGGCAGCCCGCTGTTGGCCGCCGTGGGCGCGTTGGTGTAGGTGATGCCGAGCCAGCTGCGGACCACGTGGCCGTGGTCGATGATCTGCTTCATCACGTAGCGCGCCGTGTCCATGGGGATGGCGAAGCTGATGCCTTCGGCGCCGCTGGCGTGGCCGAGCAGCGCGGTGTTGATGCCCACCAGCGCGCCGCGCGCGTTGACCAGCGCGCCACCGGAGTTGCCGAAGTTGATGGCCGCGTCGGTCTGGATGAAGGCCTCCGGATTGGCCGAACTCAATTGACGCCCGATGGCACTGACGATGCCCATGGTGACCGTCTGGCCGATGCCCAGCGGGTTGCCGATGGCCAGCACCACGTCGCCCACGTCCGGGGCGGTGGTGGCCATGTGCACGGCGGACAGATGGCCGGCATCGATCTTCAGCACGGCCAGGTCGGTGTCCGGATCGGCGCCCACCACGCTGGCCTGCGCCACGCGCCCGTCGTACAGCATGACCTGGATGTTCTGCGCGCCGGCGATGACGTGGTTGTTGGTCAGCACGTAGCCGTCGGAGCTGACGATGACCCCGGAGCCCAGGCTTTGCTCACGCCGCGTGTAGGCGGGCCCGGCGGGAATGTTGCCGAAGATGTTGCGCAACGGGGCCGGCAGCATGGGTCGCTCGGTGACCAGCTTGTTCGCGTAGATGTTGACCACCGAGGGCGCGGCGCGCGCCACCGCCCCGGCATAGGACACCGGGCCTTCCCCGGCCGGCACGGCAGGGGCGGATGCGGACGAGGCCGCCGGCGCGGGGGCGTGCGACGCCAGCCTCGAGCGCAACAGGTTGCCGGCGCCGGGCCAGAACAGGGCGACGACGAAAGCCGCCGCCAGGCCGATCACGACGCAGCGGGCAACGAAGGCAAGCAGGGAAAACAGGCGGCTCATGCAATGTCGGAGGTGGGCAATCGATGGGACGGCCGCATGTGCGGAAGGGGCGTCACGACCGTCCGGGCCGGTGAGGGCATACCCGGGGGCTGCGTGGACACGTCTGTACGGATGGCATGATATCCACAAAGCGGGTGCGATGCCGGGTCGATGTCCGCGGGCAGCCGGACGCGGGCCAAACTGCCCGCCGCGACCGGCCCGCCGGGCCCGCGTGGCAGGCCGCCGACGCGGACGTTTCCGGGACGGCGGCCGGGTGCGCGGCGCGGGCGGCGGTCGGGTGCGATGCCCGCGCGAATCCGTGCGCGAGGGGATGGCAAACCGGCCATGGTGTTGTAGGGTAAGCGGGTCCGCACGGTGCAAGGGGTGCACTGCGTGGCCCGATCGAGGGCCGGGCGCAGCGTTTTGCCGCATTGTACGGACGTGACCCTGACGGTACACTAACGCGATTTTTGGGCCTGGTCCCAAAGAATCCTGCAAGGCATATTTGGGACATTTGCGGAGAACCTGATGTCGAATGAAATCGTCAATCATGGTCGCCGCCGTTTCCTTACCGCGACCACGGCCGTAGTCGGCATTGGCGGTTTGGGCACGGCCATCGCACCGTTCGTCAAGTCGTGGCAGCCCAGCGCGCGGTCGCAGGCTGCCGGTGCACCGGTGATTGCCGACATCAGCAAGGTCAAGTCGGGGCAGATGGTCATTTACGGATGGCGCGGGCTGCCCGTGTGCGTGGTCAACCGGACCCAGGCCCAGGTCGCCACGCTGTCGAGCAAGGACGTGGAAAGCCGCCTGCGCGACCCCAACAGCGACGTCACCAGCCAGCAGCCCGCGTACTGCAAGAACGTGACGCGCTCGATCAAGCCCGAATACCTGGTGATGGTCCTGATCTGCACACACCTGGGCTGCGTGCCCGACTTCAAGCCGAAGATCGGTCCCGAGCCGTTCGATCCGGACTGGAAATCGGGCTTCTTCTGCCCCTGCCACCACTCGCGCTACGACATCGCCGGGCGTGTCTATGACGGCGTGCCGGCGCCGATGAACATGGTGGTTCCGCCGTATCACTTCATGGACGACACCCATGTGCAGATCGGCGTCGATCCCGAGAGCAACGAGAGCAAGAAGGGGGCCGCGTAATGAGCAAGGTGTTCTCGAAGCAATGGTTCGGCGAGCGTACGCCCGGCCTGGTGCCGATGTACCGCAAGCACATGAGCGAGTACTACGCGCCGAAGA
>CAZMMO010000240.1:0-3789 GCA_964567365.1 uncultured Rhodanobacteraceae bacterium
CCTCGCGCGACGTGGTGAGGCATCCGTTGGTGGCGCGGATCGTGAGGGCGTATGAGTCGGTGGAGCAAGGAAACGGGACCCGGGACCCGGGACCCGGGACCCGGGAAAAGCAAGGCCCTGCCAACTGAAACGTCTGCCGCCAAGAACGCCCAACCATGCCCCGCACCACGCCCACCGCCACTCCGAGTCCCGAGTCCCGGGTCCCGAGTCCCGTAGTTCACGTCAACTACGCCCTCCCCCGCCGCAACCTCCCCGCCAGCGCCAGCTTCCGCCGCTGGGCCGCGGCCGCGTTGGCCGGGGTCGGACGCATGCGCGCGAGCGAGTTGTCCATCCGCCTCGTCGATGCCCGCGAGGGGCGCGAGCTCAACCTCCGCTATCGCGGCAAGGACTACGCCACCAACGTGCTTTCCTTCCCGGTCGAGTTGCCTGAAGGGGTCGAGGTGCCGCTGATCGGCGACCTGGTCATCTGCGCTCCCGTGGTGGCGCGCGAGGCCGCCGAGCAGGGCAAGCCCGTGCGCCACCACTGGGCCCACCTGACCGTGCACGGGGTCTTGCATCTGCTCGGCTTCGACCACATTGTCGAGGTCGAGGCCGAGGCCATGGAGGCGCTGGAACGGCGGATCCTGGCCACGCTGGGCATCCCCGATCCCTACCGGTTCCACGGATAGGACGGGCATTGCCCGCCCCTCGTGGACCCCGGCCTCCGGTCACCATGTGGCCTCGTATTTTCCGCTAGAATCAGGTTTCCGCCCGTTGTTCCCCGGGCTGTTGTCACAAAGGATCATGAACGAAGACCCTGGAAGTACCAGCGCCCTGGCACACCGCTCCTGGTGGGATCGCCTGGGCCACCTCTTTTCCGGCGAGCCGCGCACGCGCGACGAACTGATCGACGAACTCCGCAACGCCCAATCCAACGGGCTGCTCACCGACGACACCCTGGGCATGGTCGAAGGCGCGGTGCGTGTCACCGAACTGGACGTCGACGACGTCATGGTTCCGCGCGTGCAGATGGTCATGTTGCCTGCCGACGCGCCACTCGCGGACATCCTCGCCACGGTGGTCGAATCCGGCCATTCGCGCTTTCCCGTGCACGGCGACGACAAGGACGAGATCCTCGGCATCCTGCTGGCCAAGGACCTGCTCAAGTATTTCGGCGACGGCGAAAACTGCGACATCCGCTCGCTGCTGCGCCCGGCCGTGCTGATTCCCGAGTCGATGCGCCTGAACGTGCTGCTGGCCGAGTTCCGCCGCAGCCACAACCACATGGCGCTGGTGGTGGACGAGTACGGCGGCGTGGCCGGCCTGGTCACCATCGAAGACGTGCTCGAGGAAATCGTCGGCGAGATCGACGACGAGCACGACGACGAGGAACCGCCGGTGATGATGCAGCCCCTGGCCAGCGGCGAAGGCTGGCTGGCCAGCGCGCTGACGCCGATCGAGGACTTCAACACGGAAACCGGCACCACCTTCCCGGACGACGAGTTCGATACCATCGGCGGCCTGATCACCGCCGAGTTCGGCCACCTGCCCGTGGTCGGCGAGGAAACCGCCGCCGGTGGATTCCTGTTCCACGTCGTCGACGCCGACGACCGCCGCGTGCTTCAACTGCGCGTGGAGCCGGCCACGAACGACTCCGCTACGCCCGAACCCGACCCGGCCCCCTAGCGAAACACTGAACAAGCGCAGGTCCTCGTTGATTCCGTTCATGGTTCGATACCTCACCACGAACGGAATCAACCATGTATCCGCTCGCCTGAGGTATCGAAGGGCCTGAGGTATCGAAGGGCACTCCCAAGGCTTGTTCAGAACCTCCCTGGAAGCATGCGCCGAGGTGGCGTGACGTCTTTCAGTCCCGGCCGTTCCCGTCCGGGTGCAGCGGGATCATCTGGCGGGCAAAGGTCTCGATGTCGATATTGGAGCCGCACAGCAGCACCCCGACGCGCTTGCCCGACAGCCGCGCACGCAGCGGTCCGCACAGGGCCGCCGTGGCCGCCGCGCACGCTGGTTCCACCGCCGTTCGCATGTCGGCGAACAACAGGCCCATGGCCCGGCGCAAGGCGCCGTCGTCGACTGTCACCATCGCGTCCACGAAGCGCCGCGCCAATCCGAAACTGTAGGGCTCGGCATGCGGCGCGGCCAGGCTGTCGGCGATGGTGTCGAGCCGGTCCCTGCCCTGCGGCGAACCGGCGGCGAAACTGCGGCTCATGGTATCCGCCCCCTCCGGCTCCACGCCGAACACCTGGCAGTCCGGCTGCATCTGCTTGACGGCGCAGGCGATCCCGGCGATGAGCCCGCCGCCGCCGACCGGCACGATGACGGCGTCCAGGCGCTCGACCTGCCGGCACCATTCGAAACCGACGGTGGCCGTGCCCAAGGCGATGTGCTCACCCTCGAAGGGATGGATCAACACGCGCTGCTCCGCGGCCTCGATCCGCTTCACCTCGGCAAACGCCTGGTGCACGTCGTCCACCAGCACCACCTCGGCGCCCCATGCGCGGCATGCCTCGATGCGCACCGGATTGGCGTAGCGGGCCATGACCACCTTGGCCGAGGTGCCCACCTGGCGCGCGGCAAAGGCGACCGCCACGGCGTGGTTACCGGCACTGACGGCGGTGACCCCGCGTTGCTTCTCCGGCCCGGACAGGGCCAGCGCATGCAGCAGGGCACCGCGCGCCTTGAAGGTCCCGGTGTACTGGAACAGCTCCTGCTTGAGCAAGACCTGCGTATCGGTCCCGACCCGCGCGCCGAGGGAACGGCTGCGCCAGGGCCAGACCGGGGTTTCGCGTACCCGCTCGCCCAGGAGTTCGCGTGCCTGGCGGATGTGCGTGAGAGAGGGAAAATCGTTCATGCGGTCATGATCCGTGGATGCAAGGGAAAGACGCTGCGACGGATCACCCGTGTCCTCCCCGGTATTTTTTCTCCCCGGCGGTGACCCGCAACGGGATCCGGTTTTCCGGCGGCGCCATGGGACAGGTGGCGAACGCGGTGAAGACGCATGGCGGATTGTAGGCCTTGTTGAAGTCCAGCACGATGCGGCCGTCCGCCGGCGCCCCGGTATACAGGAAACGGGCCGCGCCGTAGGTTTCCCGGCCGCTGGTGAGGTCGGCAAAGACCAGGAAGAACGTCGCATCGCCGGCGGACTCGACCACCGGCAGCAATTCGCAGCGCTGGCCGTCGCGCTCGAAGACGGCATGGCCCGCCACGCGATGCGTCTCCATGGTGCCAATGGCGGTGGCCATTTCCAGCACTTCGTCCCGCGCGGCGGGATGCCACTGCGCCTCGATACGCCAGGTCGGGTCGGGCGGAAACCAATCCAGGCCGCGAAACTGCTCGCGCGTGGCGGCGTGGACGTCCTTGATGCGCAAGCCCGTGCGTTCGCCGCGACGAACCAGAAAAAAATGGATATCGCCGAAGCTGACGAGGGTCGGGTGCGGATGGGAATCGTCGCGCAGCGTGGCCCGGCTTTTCGCCTCACCATCGATCCGGCCTGCGCCGGCCAGGGTGACGATGGCCTCGCCGCCCGCCTCCAGGCGGACGCTGCCGAACCGCGCGGGCAGGCCCGCGACGACGATGTCGTTGCCGACGGCGCTGCCGATGGTGTTCTCGCCCGGCTCCAGCCACGGCAGGCCGACCAGGGTCAACCAGCCGTCGGGAGCGGTGAGGCGTTGCAGGCGCTCGCTGCGCCAGCGTTCGATGTCTTCGGCAAACGCGGGGGAAACGGTGGACACGAAAATTCCGGCAAGAACAAAACCCGCCCAATCTATAGCAAAACGCACCCGTCCATGTAGG
>CAZMMO010000241.1:0-3743 GCA_964567365.1 uncultured Rhodanobacteraceae bacterium
AGCGCTGCGCCGTGGCGCGCGCGCTGGTGACGCGCCCGGCCTGCATCCTGGGCGACGAGCCCACCGGCAACCTGGACCAGAAGAACGCCGCGCAGGTCTACGAGCTGATGCTGGAACTGAACCGGGAGATCAACACCAGTTTCGTGCTGGTCACGCACGATCCGGGCCTGGCCGCGCGCATGGACCGGGTGCTGGAACTGGTCGATGGCCATCTGGTGCCGCCGGCCGGGAGCTGATTGACGAATCGGGGCCAGGGAGGCCGGTATGCCAGGGACGACACAAGGTGGAATCGCGCACTCTCCCGTAGGAGCGCACCCGGGCGCGACAGCCACAGACTCCATGAAACCTTGCGCCGGTCGCGCCCGGGTGCGCTCCTACGGGACGGGTATCGTCGCCATTGCCATGGCGTTTCTCGCCGGCGCGGTGTTCGTGCAATGCCTGCCGCAACTGCCTCCGCATTGGCTGGATGCCCTGCTGGCCGTGCCGTCGCTGCTACTGTTGTGGCGTTGCCCGCGCCTGCGCTGGCTGGCCGTGTTGCTGCTGGGCGTGGCCTGGACCGCCTGGCGCGCCGACCTCGCCCTGCAGTCGCGCCTGCCGCGGCAGCTGGAAAAACGCGATTTCGACGTGGTCGGCAGCGTCCGGTCGCTGCCGCGTGCCAGCGGCGTGGCCACGCGCTTCACCTTCCATGTCGAGCGCGCCTGGCTGGACGGCAGGCCGCTGGCGTGGTCGGGCGATACCCGCGTGTCCTGGTACGGCGCCCGCCCGGGGCATCCGGCGCCGTGCACGCGCTGGCACTTGCGTCTGCGTCTGAAGCGTCCGCGCACCCTGGCCAACCCGGGCGGCTACGACAGCGAGCGCAGCGCGCTGGAGCGGCGCGAGGTGGCCACCGGCTACGTGCGCAAACAGGGGCGCAACCGCGAACTGGCGCGTGCGGCGTGGTGCGTGGACCGCTTGCGTGCCGAGGTGTCGGCGGCCATTGCGCGGGCCGTGCCCGATGTCCACGATGCCCACCTGCTGCAATCGCTGGCCGTCGGTGACACCCGTGGGCTCGACGACCACGACTGGGATGTGGCACGTGCCAACGGCATCTCGCACCTGCTGGCCATCTCCGGATTTCATGTCGGTGTGGCGGCCCTGGTCGGGGCCTGGCTGGTGTACGGCCTGTGGTGGCTGCTGCCGTGGCTGGCCCGCCGGGTACCGAGGCAGGTCGCGCAGGGCGTGGCGGCCCTGGCCACGGCGCTTGGTTATGGCGCCCTGGCCGGTTTCAGCCTGCCCACGGATCGCACGCTGCTGATGATTGCCGTGGTGGCGCTGGCACGGTGCGTACGGCGCACGACGGGAGGTGTGCAGACGCTGGCCATGGCCCTGGCGGCCATCGTGCTGTGGGATCCGCTGTCGGTGTTGTCGGCCGGCTTCTGGCTGTCGTTCCTGGGCGTGGCCTTCCTGATGATGGGACTGGCCCGGCCGCGCAGTGTCTGGGGGCATGTGCGCGCGTTGGGCAGCGTGCAACTGCTGATGACCGTGGCACTGCTGCCGCTGACGATATGGTTGTTCGGGCAGGCTTCGCTGGTCGGTGCCCTGTCCAACCTGGTGGCCGATCCGGTGGTGAGCCTGGTCGTGGTGCCGTTGACCCTGGGCGGTACCATGCTGCTTCCTTTCTCGCCGGCGGTCGCGGGCGTGTCGTGGCGCGCGGCGGCGTGGGTCATGCATTTGTTGTGGGCCCTGCTGGAGCACATGGCGCAGTGGCCGGGGGCGCACTGGTATCCGCCGCTGGTGACGCCGCTGGCCATGCTGCTGGCTACGCTGGGCGCACTCTGGCTGTTCCTGCCGCGCGGCATGCCGGCGCGCTGGCTGGGCCTGGCGCTGTTCGTGCCCTTGTTGCTGCCGCGCCAGTCCCTGCCGCCGCCGGGCGGCTTCCGCATGTGGGTGATCGACGTGGGGCAGGGTTTGTCGGTGCTGGTGCGCACGCGCCGGCACGCGATGCTGTACGACGCCGGCGCGCGCTATCCCTCGGGATTCGACCTGGGACGGGTGGCGGTGCTGCCGACCCTGCATGCGTTGGGCGTGCATCGTCTGGGCATGTTGATGATCAGCCATGGCGACAACGACCATGCCGGCGGCGCGCCGGCCGTGGCAGCCGCCTTTCCGCAGGCGCGACAGTTGAGCGGCGAGCCGAAGCGTGTGGGTCTGCGTATGCGTGCATGCCACGCCGGCCAACACTGGGCATGGGATGGCGTCCGCTTTCGCGTGGTCAGCCCGGACCGGGGCAGGGGGCTCGTGTATCGCGACAACGATCGTTCCTGCGTGTTGCTGGTCTCGGGAAGCGGAGGACGCGCGCTGCTCACGGGAGACATTTCCCGCCGCATCGAGCCGCGCGTGGCCGCGGCCGTGGGCCCGGGCCCGCCGTTGGTGCTGCTGGTACCGCACCACGGCAGTGCCAGTTCGTCCAGCGCGGCCTTCCTGCATGCGCTCGATCCCGTGGCGGCCGTCGTTTCGGCAGGCTGGCTCAATCGCTATCACCATCCGGCCAAGGCCACGGTCGAACGCTACGCGAAGGCGGGCGTGCCGCTGTACGGCACGGCCACTTCCGGTGCCGTCGAGGTGGTTTTCCCCGCGCAGGAGCCGCCGCGAGTGGCGGTGCGCTGGCGCCTGCACGCGCATCGTTATTGGCGCGAGTGACGGTGCGCGCTTGCTAGAATCCGTGCTTTCCCTCGCAAGGCCGGTCCCATGGATTACCTCATCGCGCAATGGCAGGAAATCGTCCATGCCCTGGTGACGTTCGAGTTCACGCCATGGAAGATCGTCGGCTTTCTCGGCATGGCCATGTTCACCAGCCGCTGGTTCGTGCAGCTTTATTTCACACGCAAGTACAAGCGGGTCGTCATGCCGCAGGCGTTCTGGTGGTTGTCGGTTTGCGGCAGCGTGTTGCTGCTGACCTATTTCACGATCGGCAAGAACGACTCGGTGGGTATCCTGTCCAATCTGTTCCCGGTGTTCGTGTCGGTCTACAACCTCGTGATCCACCTGCGGCACAAGAAGAACACCGTGACCGGCGACCGCGTGGCGTGAGGGGGGCGTGAAGGCGGGTAGGTACTATATCCGGCCCGCCATCGCCGGGGCCCGCGGCGCTTGGTGCCATGGGTGCCCTGCGGTACGCTACACGGCCAAGCTTTGACTGTCGCCGATGGCGATCCGGTGGACGATGACGGGTATGGCCGAGATCTACGATCCGCAGGCGGTGGAAACCGCCGCGCAGACTTTCTGGAACGACACGCGTGCCTTCGAGGTGAAGGAGGATGCCTCGAAGCAGCCTTTCTATTGCCTGTCGATGCTGCCGTACCCTTCCGGTGCCCTGCACATGGGGCATGTGCGCAACTACACCATCGGCGACGTGATCAGTCGGTTCCAGCGCATGCAGGGCAGGAACGTCCTGCAGCCGATGGGCTGGGACGCGTTCGGTCTGCCGGCCGAGAACGCCGCCATCAAGCACGCCACGGCGCCGGCCCAGTGGACCTATGCCAACATCGAGCACATGCGCGGGCAATTCCGGCGCATGGGCTTTGCCTACGACTGGTCGCGCGAGTTCGCCACCTGCCGGCCCGAGTACTACGTGCACGAGCAGCGCATGTTCGTGCGCCTCATGGAGAAGGGCCTGGCCTATCGCAAGAACGCCGTGGTCAACTGGGACCCGGTGGACCAGACCGTGCTGGCCAACGAGCAGGTGATCGACGGCCGCGGCTGGC
>CAZMMO010000242.1:0-3732 GCA_964567365.1 uncultured Rhodanobacteraceae bacterium
GCGGTTCCATGGCCATGTCTGTCGAACCTTGAGAGCAGAAAGCAGGCTCACCCATAGCTGCTCCGTTGTAGGAGCGCACCCGGGCGCGACCGGCGTGAAACTTTCCATGGAGCGCTGAGGCTGTCGCGCCCAGGTGCGCTCCTACCATGTGATTGGGAGATGGCGTCAGGCCTCGATGCCGTAACGCTGCATGCGCCGGTACAGCGCCTGGCGCGACAGGCCCAGGGCCTGCGCGGCATGGCTGACCACGCCGCCGCTGGTGGTCAGGGCCTTTTGCACGGCCTCGCGGGAAGGCTCGTCCAGGTTGCGCGTGGGGAGTACCTGCGTACGCGTCGGCAGGTTCAGGTGTTCGACGGCGATGGGGACATCGCCGGCCAGCAGCCGCGCCCGCTCGATGGCGTTCTTCAGTTCGCGCACGTTGCCCGGCCAGTCGTAGGCCCGCAGCGCCTCGCGCGCCGCATCGGACAGGCGACCACGGCCCAGGAAATGCTCGGCCAGCGGCAGCACGTCGTCACCGCGTTCGGTCAGCGGTGGCAGGTTGATTTCGATCACGTTGAGACGGTAATACAGGTCCTCGCGGAACCTGCCGTCGGCGATCATGGTCTTGAGGTCGGCATTGGTGGCGCTGATGATGCGCACCTTCGCGTTGCGGGTACGCGAGGACCCCAGGCGCTGGAACTGGCCGGTCTCGATCACGCGCAGCAGCTTCACCTGACCCGACAGCGGCAGATTGCCGATCTCGTCCAGGAACAATGTGCCGCCGTCGGCCGCCTCGAAGCGTCCCTCGCGCGCCTTGTTGGCCCCGGTATAGGCACCGGCATCGGCGCCGAACAATTCGGCCTCGATCAGGTCCGCCGGCAACGCGCCGCAGTTGACCGCCACGAAGGGGCCGTCGGCCACCGTCGAATTGCGATGCACGACGTTGGCGATGCCCTCCTTGCCCGCGCCGTTGGGACCGGTGACCAGGACCGGCACGTCCGAACGCGCCACCCGGCAGGCCAGCTCCAGCGTGCGCCCCATGGCCTCGGAGGCAAACACCAGGCCGCCCAGGTCATAGTCCTGCTCCAGGCGTGCATGGCGCTGGGTGCGCTCCTGGCGGGCGCGCCGCACCTCGCGCGTGGATTCGGACAATTCCAGCAGGTTCTCCACCGTGGTCAGCAGCTTGGCGTCGTCCCACGGCTTGGCGATGTAATCGGCGGCGCCGGCCTTGACCAGTTGCACGGCCGTCTCCAGGTGCGTCCACGCCGTGAGCAACACCACCGGCAGGTCCGGGCGTTGCTCGCGGATGGCGCGGAACAGGGCCACGCCCTCCTCGCCGGAAGTGGTATCGGCGCTGAAGTTCATGTCCTGGATGACCACGTCCACGCACCCGCGGTCCAGCATGGCCAACCCCTCGCGCGGCGTCGCCGCCGTCAGCGGCCGCACCTCGTTGAGCGACAGCAGCAGCGACAGCGCCTCGGTGACCGCGGGATTGTCGTCGATGATCAATACGGTACGCATGTTTTTCCGGTCCATGCCGTCATGGATGCAGCCCACGGCGAAAACGTTGCAATGGTAACGCCATGACCTTCGTCATACCGACCTCGTGGCCACGACGGGCGGCACGCGCGAGGCGCGCAGGGCCGGGGCCAGCACGGCGAGCTGACCCAGCAGCCACAATGCTACGGCGCCGACGCCCAGGTACCACGGCGGCAGGCGTGACAGCCCGTAGTACTGCATCAGCGTCACGTTGATGGCGTAGGCAAGGATCACGCCCATGGCGATGCCAAAGGTGACGATGAGGAAGTTCTCGGTCTGGAAATAGCGCAGAATGTCGCCACGGGTAGCGCCCAGCGCGCGGCGCACGCCGATCTGCTTGCGCCGCTGCGCCACCCAGAAGCTGGCCAGGCCGACGATGCCCAACGCGGTGACCAGCAGCAGCGCGACGATCACGCCGATCAGCAGGCCGGACATGGCGCGGTCGGCCTCGAAGAAGTCATGGCGCAAGGTGGTGAGGGTATGACTCACGTCATGGTCGAGCACCACGTCCGGCGCGATCTTGCGCACGGCAGAGCGCGCTTCGACCATGACGCGGTCGATGGTTTCCGGCGTAGCGCGAATCAAATACATGCCGGCAAGTTTCGGACCGGGTTGCACCGGCACGAAGATCGACCACTCGCCCCGGCCCGGCTGGAAACCCGGTGGCTGCGGTCGCGCGAAATGAGCCACCACGCCGATCACGCGGAAATGGAGCATGTGGCCCACCCAGAACTCCTTGCCCAATGCTTTCTCCCCTGGCCACAGCGCCTGCGCAAACGCGCGCGTGACCAGCACCCGTGAGCCATTGGGCACCGGCAGTTGCGCGACGTCCGGCCGATAGTCGCCCGCTTTCGGCACCCGCCCCGCCACGAGCTTGAGGCCCAACGCCTGGAACGCTCCGGGACCGGCCGCGTAGAAATTGGGAACGCCCACGTGATGCTTGTCGTCCGCGCTGCGCTTGATCCCCATGCGCAAGCCACCGGAACCCTGGAACGGCACCGCATTGATCACGCTGACCGATTGCACGCCGGGAACGGCACGCAAGCCGGCCAGCATGCGCGCGTTGAGGTCGACGGCCTGTTCGGACTTGAAGCCCGTCACGGCAATGACGCCCAGCGCAGACTCATCCACGCCGGCCGGAAGATCCATGCGCGCAAAACGGTCCGCCACCATGAAGCTGGCATTGCACAGCACGGCGCAGGCCAGCGCGATTTCCAGCGTGATCAGGACCATCGCCAGTTTGTGCTTGCGCAGTGCGGTGAGAATTGGCTTGATCTGCATGCTCATACCTTCATTTGCAGGGCGGGCATTGCCCGCCAACGTCCGTGTGCATTGCTCCGACAACGGCGGGCTGTGCCCGCCCTACAAGGTTTTCAACTGGATCGCGGGAGTGACACGGCTGGCACGCCAGGCGGGAATGGCGCCGGCGACAAGACTCGTCGCGATGGCGAGAACGAAAGTGACCACGAACATGCCGACATCCAGATGCGCCATCGCGGCATAGGCGACCGGCTCACGACGCACCAGCCACAGTCCCCCGAACGTCAACAGCAAGCCGCCGACGCCCCCGACAAACCCAATCATCCCGGCCTCCACCAGGCATTGCGTGAACACCGCGCGACGTGGCGCACCCAACGCGCGCCGCACGCCGATCTCGCCGGCGCGGCGCATGAACTTGGCCAGCAACAAGCCCACCGTGTTGCACAGGCAAATGAACAGGAACGCGAACGCGAGCCAGGTTTGCAGCTTTACATCCCTGGGCAGTACCTGGTTGAACGCAAGCCATTGCATCAGGCTCATCATCGACGTGCGCGTATTGGCGATGCGGCCGAGCTTGTTTTGCTCCTGCGCGTAGTGCGCAAGGAAGCGGCGGTAATCGGCCACCTTGGCCGCGCTGTCCAGCTCCACCCAGAGCGCGGCCCACGCGCATGGCGACCCGACCAGCGAGCCGTGCAGGTTCCACTTGCCCCAGCAGGTGAATACACTGAAATCTCCCGGGGCGATCTCCAACCCGGTCTGCAACGGAAGGAACACATCCTCCGGCTGACCGTAGAAATGTGCCGTATCGCCGCTGCTGAAGCGCCCGCCGCGCACATCGTAAAAAACCGGCGATGGCCGCCACGGTGCCAGTACGCCGACAATCCGCGCGCCGGTATCGCCAAGGAGCAGTATCTTGCCGACGCTGTTCGTGCCCCCGAACAGGCGATCGTTGAG
>CAZMMO010000243.1:0-3726 GCA_964567365.1 uncultured Rhodanobacteraceae bacterium
TTGGATGGGGTGTGTACACGGGCAGATGCCCTTTTTACCCGGGGGGATGGAAAAAACCACCCCTTCACACGACGTCTATCACGGCGGGCGGCCAGACCGTTCAATTCATGTGCGCCTGCCCGGAAATTTCCACGCGCCGGTTGGGCGCCAGGCAGGCGATCAGCGTACCCGGCGCGGCGTCCTTGCAGGTCACGACCGGGTCGGCTTCGCCCCGGCCTTCGGCCACGATGGCATTGGCCGGAACTCCATGGTCGACCAGGTAGGAACGCACCGCCTGCGCGCGTTTGCGCGAGAGCCTGAGATTGTAGGCATCCGTGCCGATACGATCGGCGTATCCCGTCACCCGGATGGTCTCGATCCGACTGGCCGAACGCACCCGGGCAATGAGCTTGTCCAGCGCCTGCTGGCCGGCCGGGGTCAATGCGTACTTGTCGAACGCGAACAAGGTGTCGGCGGACAGCCGGATCGGCTTGGCCGGCAAAGGTGCAGGCGCAGGCGCCTGGGCCACCGGCTTGGGCCGGATCAGGTCGGCACAGTTCCGCGGTTTCCAGTAATAGCTTTGCGCGATCTCGTGCTTGTCGAACAGCACCTTGAACTCGCAGGTCACGTACTTGTTGCCATCACCGGTACGGAAGTTGAACAGATAATCCCACTCGCGCACACCCCACACGCCCTCATGGAAATGCGGCCGACCGAACATCTGGTACAACTGGTCCTTGGTCATTCCCGGCGCCACCTGACGCAGGTCCGCGATATTGGGGAAAGTGCCGCCCTTGACGACCGCGTCACCGGGATCGGGAAAGACCAGCTGCTGCGCCCCGCTGCCGTCGGCGGCGACGTTCCTGCTTACCGTGCCGCACCCGGCCAATACCGCCGCGGACAGCGCCAGCAGGCCGACTCCAAGCCATTTCTTGTTCATATCCGAACCTCTCGTACGCTTTCGCAAGTGCGCGCCCTCACCACTGGATCCCTGCGCCGATGGCCACGCCGGCATCACCACGCGAGTTGTCCGTACCACTGAGCTTGTATACCCAGCGCCCGTTGTCGGAGATCATCGAAACGCCGACGGCGATGCTCGACTCGCCGTGAAAACTGCTGGCCGCAAACGAGGCCATGTTCTTTCCCGGCAGATAGGCCTGGGGCAGACCCGCCATGGCCATCGCCGAGGCGACACCCGCATAGGCATGGTTGCCCAGGTTGTTCAGGGCACGGTTGAACGCGTCCACGCGCTGGTCCGTATACTGCTGCGCCCAGTTCTTGACGGCGTTCAACTGGCCGACGTTGGCGGCATCCGTATCGGCCTTGCCGGGGCCGACGTTGTGGATGACGGTCGTGCCGCCGCCTCCGCTGGGGTCTCCCAAAGTGACGCTGTTGTAGTTGGTGTCGCCGTTGTCGTAGGTGTCGTAGCGCACGGTGCCGTGTTCGCTGGCCTTGAGCTGCGCCACGTTGACGGCATCGGTATTGGCCGTGCCGGCGGCCACGTTGGTCACCTGGCGCTCGTGGCCCTTGGCGCCCACCGACACCGAGTCGACGCGGTCGGCCACCGAGCCGGCACCCAGCGCCACACCGCCCTCCACCGTGCTCGACGCGCCGTTGCCAATGGCCACGGCGCCGTCGGCGGTGGCGTTGCTGGTACTGCCCAGGGCCACGGCGCCTGCGCCCTGCGCCGTGTTGGTATTGCCCAGGGCCACGGCGCCGGTGCCGGTGGCGGTGTTGTCCTTGCCCTGTGCGACCGCGCCGGTGCCGGTGGCGACATTCGGGTCGCCGATGGATACGGCACCGTCCCCCGTGGCCTGGGCCCCGGGGCCGATGGCGACGGCCTGACCACCCGAGGCGGTGGCCCCGTGGCCGATGGCGATGGCGTCGTTCGACTGGGCCTGGGCGCCATTGCCGGCGGCGACGCTGTTGTCGCCCTTGGCTACCGTGTTGCCGCCCATGGCCACGCTCTCCGTACCGGAGGCATCCGCCGCCGCGCCGGTCGAGTTGGCTTGGAAGTACTTCGACGACCCGCCGCCCGGGCCGCTGTTCTTGATGCGCTTGTTGACATTGACCAGCGAGGTATTGAGGTGCTCGAAGGCTTCGGTGACGTTGTCGTAATCGCCTACCGTGACCGTGCCGTCGAGCGCGATGTTGCTGATCTTGAAGTCCGGCGCCGTCCAGGTGTTGGTGGAACCGTCGTAATTCGTGGTTCCGCCCAGATAGGTGGAGATGATGGAGTTGGTGGCGAACAGCTGGCTGCCATTGACCGCATCGGTACTGGAGCTGTCCAGCACGCCTGCGGACAGGTTGGTGAGGGCCACCTGCTTGCCGGTGCCGTCGCCGACCAGGGTGACTGTATTGGTCGCATCGCCGTTGGTATCCGCATCGTACTTGACCGCCAGCTTGCCGCCGGAAGACACGTCGTTGATGGCGCCTTCAAGCTGCTTGACGTTGACGGCATCGTAGGCGTCGGTACCGGCGGCCACGTGCGTGATCTGGCGCTCGTGTCCGGTATTGCCGACAGCCACCTCGCCCGCCGAATGCTGCGTCTTGCCGGCCAGCCCAAAGGCGGTCGTGTAATCGCCCAGGGAACCGCGATCGGCATTGGACCCATAGCCGAGCGCGACGCTGTTGGCCTTGCTCGAAGAGGCATTGGCGCCCAGGATGGTCTGCATGTTCTGCGTACCTCTGGCACTGTCGCCGATGACCACCGAATGTCCCTTGCGAGCCTGGTAATTGGCATCGGGCACGCCCATCGGATTCTTTTCACTGTTACGTTTCCCGCTGCCACGAAATACCGTGTTGGCACTTTCACGGGACAGGGTATGGCTGGCATTGGTGCCGATCACCACTTCCTCGGAACCGTTGGCCGTGGCGCCATCGCCCATCAACACCTGGTTGTCCTGCGCGGCGTTGACCCCCCAGCACTGCTCCTTGAGTGCGCCCAGGACGTTCATGCATTTCGATGCCCAGGCGGGTGCCGACGAGGGCAGGACTAGCCCCAGCAGCCCATTGTTCTTGTCGTCATAGCCGTTATTGATGTCGCTGATGTAATTGCCCGACGTCACGGCACCCACCAGGGTAAGGTGGGAATTGATTCCCGTACCGCCGACGACAGTTCCATCGGTACTCGTGAGAAGGGTTCCGACCGCCGTCATGTTGAGCACGTGTGCACCAAGCGCATCGAGTGTGGAATAACCCTGCGTGATATTGGCCGAACTGATTTTCAAACCGCCGCTCGTGATATACGTGCTGGTACTGGAGTTCTGGAAAAGGGCATTTTCCGTCGTACCCAGCAGACTGGGCACGGTGCCTGTCACGCCCGCATTGCTGACAATCAGTCCCGTCGGCGTACCGCTCGGTTGCGGAACCGCCGGCACGGCCTGGGCGACCGCTTGCGCACTCATTGTCTGCGCGCCAGGTTGCTCGATGTATTTCGCCTGCTCGCCAGGCAGCTGCGGCACGGCCCGCCCGACGATGCTCCCGACGCTGCCGAGCACGTCACCGACCGTCCCGGTCACGCGGTCCTGCAGCGAGCTCTTGGGAGCCGTCAAATCCGATACTGCATTCGCGGTGCCCTTCGACAGGTCGGCAACGGTACCCGCGACGAGGCCCGTCTTCGCGTCGCCCGGCTGCACCACCTGCGACACTCCTTGCTTGACGCCATGGAGCAAATCGCCGACGGCCCCTACGGTGCGATCCTGCAGCGAATTGCCCGGCTTGACCACATCGGTCACGGCATTCTTG
>CAZMMO010000244.1:0-3698 GCA_964567365.1 uncultured Rhodanobacteraceae bacterium
TGCAGCATGTCGCCGATGTTGACCACGATGGCGTCGCCCTCGGTGGTGATGGGCAACCACTCGCCCTCGCGGGTCTTCACCTCGAGCCCGGCGGCGCTGGCCCCCACCAGCAGGGTGATGAAGTTGATGTCCTCATGCGCACCGGCGCGCACGTTGGGGACTTCGCCCTCGATGGGCGGGTAGTGGATGGGCCGCAGGAGGGAATTGCCGAACTGCACCTTGTCCTCGAACCAGTCCCCGGACAGATGGATGTGCAGGGCCAGCGCGCGCAGCAGGCGCCGGCCCAGGGCGTCGAGCGCCTCGTACAGCGCGAGCCCCCGGGCGCGGAAATCCGGCACCTCCGCGGGCCAGATATTGGGCGCCATGTCGGCGGCGTATTTCGAATCCGGCGGCAATTCGCGGCCGATGTGCCAGAACTCCTTGAGGTCGGGATACTGGCTGTCCTTGGCGGTCTCGACCTTGAACGGCGTATAACCGCGCGCGCCGCCCGTGCCCGGCTGGTGATACTTCATCTTGGTTTCCACCGGCAGCGCGAAAAACCGCTGGAACGCATCGTAGGCGTCGTCGATCAGCTCGTGCGGCACGCCGTGATGGCTGATGCAGCAGAAGCCGAATTCCCGGTAGGCGGCCCCCAATTCGGCAACGAAGGCATCACGGTCGGCATCGAACCGGCGCATGTCGAGGGTGGGTACGTGTTTCATGAGGAAACTCCAGGTTGGCGTGCGGTCGTTCGTCATCCGCCACCGCGGGGGCGGTGCACGTCGGGCCGTTCCCTGGCGACCTGGTTGGGTGTTTCGACACCCGGCAGGCTCACGAGCGTGAGTGCCCTTATTTTACGATGTCGGCCAGTTGCTGTGCCACGTGCGCGACTTCGTCGGCATCGGCCGCTTCCACGGTCACCCGCACCACCGGTTCGGTGCCCGACGGGCGCAGCACGACGCGGCCGCGGCCGGCCAGTTGTTCGCGTACCCTGGCCAGCTCGGCCTGCACCGGTTCGGAAGCCACCCGCTCGGCGCCGTTGTCCACGCGCACGTTG
Organism: uncultured Rhodanobacteraceae bacterium; assembly: GCA_964567365.1. Taxonomy (GTDB): domain Bacteria; phylum Pseudomonadota; class Gammaproteobacteria; order Xanthomonadales; family Rhodanobacteraceae; genus Oleiagrimonas. Next base: position 1,037 of record CAZMMO010000244.1, read on the forward strand.
ATGGTGGTCTGCGGCAGCTTGTCCAGCGTGGACAGGGCCTCGGCCATGCTCTGGCCATGGCCGACCAGCATCTCCAGCACCGCCAGCGCGCTGACGATGCCGTCGCCGGTGGTGGCGCGATCCAGGCACAGGATATGGCCGGAAGTTTCGCCGCCGAGGTTGCCGTCGTGCTGTTTCAACTGCCGCAGCACGTTGCGGTCACCGACCTTGGAACGCAACAGTGGAATGTCCAGCGCCGCCAGCGCCTGTTCCAGGCCGAAGTTGCTCATCACCGTGCCCACGACCGGTCCCTGCAGGGTGCCGCGCTCGCGCCAGCCGCGCGCCAGGATGTACAGCAGGTCGTCGCCGTCGACCAGGCGGCCGCGGGCATCGGCCATCTGCACGCGGTCGCCGTCGCCGTCGAAGCAGATGCCGGCATCGGCGCCCTGCTCCACGACCGCCTGCTGCATCGCCTCCGGGTGCATCGAGCCGACGCCGTCGTTGATGTTGAAGCCGTCCGGCGCGGTGCCCAGCGTGGTCACCTCGGCACCCAGTTCCCGAAATACCTTCGGGGCCACCTGGTAGGTGGCGCCGTGCGCGCAGTCGATCACCAGTTTCAGACCGCGCAGGCGGAAGCTTTTCGGCAGCGTGGACTTGCAATACTCCACATAGCGCGCGTTGGCGTCGTCCACGCGTACGGCCTTGCCCAGGTCGTGCGACGGTACGGTGACGAACTCGGCATCCACCTCGCGCTCGATGGCCAGTTCCACGTCGTCGTCCAGTTTTTCGCCGGCGGCGGAAAAGAACTTGATGCCGTTGTCGTGGTGCGGATTGTGCGAGGCGCTGATGACGATGCCGGCGTCGGCGCGCAGGCTGCGCGTGAGCAGGGCCACGGCCGGCGTCGGCATCGGCCCGACCAGCAGCACGTTGGCTCCGGCCGCCACCAGGCCCGCCTCCAGCGCCGATTCGAACATGTAGCCGGACACCCGCGTGTCCTTGCCGATCAGGACCGTGGCCGGGCCATTGCCGGCGGCCAGCGCGACACCGGCCGCGCGGCCCAGGCGCAGCATGAATTCGGCGGTGATGGGCCAGTCGCCGACCTTGCCGCGGATGCCGTCGGTGCCGAAGTACTTGCGTGAGGTCATGATGGATTTGGGTGGCTGGTGAAAAACGGGACCGGGGGCCGGGGACCGGTGATCCGAGTTTAGCGCGCGGACTCAGTCATCGTCGTCGGGCCAGGCCGGTGCGGCGGGAGGCGCCGGGCGCTGAGCGGGGTCGCCGGCGTGGACGGCCTGCCAGACGGCCAGCGCGTCGCGCGTCGCGGCGACGTCGTGCGTGCGTATCATGATGGCGCCGCGCTGAACGGCGACCACCGCCGCGGCCACGGAGGCGGACACGCGGTCCGCGGGGCGCTCGCGGCCGGTGATGGCGCCGAGCATCGATTTGCGCGACAGGCCGGTGTAGACGCCGGCCGCCAGGTCGCGCAGCCGCTCCAGGGCGCGCAGCAGCGCCAGGTTGTGCTCCAGGTTCTTGCCGAAACCGAAGCCGGGGTCGACCAGAACCCTGCGCTTGTCGATGCCGGCCATCTCGCAGGCGAACACGCGGTCGGCCAGGAAACGATGCACCTCGGCCACGACGTCGTCGTAATGCGGATCGACCTGCATGCTGCGCGGCTCGCCCTGCATGTGCATCAGGCACACCGCCGCGCCCGTCTTCGCCACGGCGTCGAGCGCGCCTTCGCGGCGCAAGGCGTAGACATCGTTGATCATGCCCGCACCGGCGGCCACCGCGGCCTGCATCACTTCCGGCTTGGAGGTATCAACGGCGATCGGCACCTCGACCTCGCGCGCCAGGCGCTCGATGACCGGGATCACCCGCGCCATCTCCTCGTCGGCCGACACGTCCGCCGCGCCCGGCCGCGTGGACTCGCCGCCCACGTCGAGCATGTCGGCACCGGCTTCCACCATGCGCAGGCCGTGCGCCACGGCGGCATCCGGTGATGCGTATTCGCCGCCGTCGGAAAACGAATCGGGGGTGACGTTGAGGATGCCGACCACGCGCGGCCGGTCCAGCGCCAGCAGGCGGCCGGCGCAATCGAGCGTACGCACGCCGGGAGCAAACACGTTCATGCGTCCGGCTGTCCACCCAGTTCGCCCATGAAGCGGCGGTAATACGCCAGCTCCTCGATGGAATCACGGATGTCGCTGAGCGCGGTGTGTGCACTGGTCTTGCTGAAACCCTTGGCCACCTGCGGCGCCCAGCGCCGCGCCAGCTCCTTGAGCGTGGACACGTCCAGGTGGCGGTAATGGAAATAACGCTCCAGCTTCGGCATCTGCCGGTACAGGAAACGGCGGTCCTGGCAGATCGAATTGCCGCACATCGGCGACTTGCCGGCCGGCACCCATTGCTCCAGGAACGCCAGCGTACGCGCCTCAGCCGTCGCATGGTCCACGCCCGACTCCAGCACCTGTTGCCACAAGCCGGACTTGCCGTGCTGGTTGCGGTTCCAGTCGTCCATCTGCAGCAGCCGCGCCTCGTCGTGGGCAATCGCCATCACCGGACCTTCGGCCAATATCTTGAGGTCGCGGTCGGTCACCACGGTGGCGATTTCCAGGATGGAATCATGGTCCGGATCGAGCCCCGTCATTTCCAGATCGATCCAGATGAGGTTGTTGTCGTCGGG
>CAZMMO010000245.1:0-3697 GCA_964567365.1 uncultured Rhodanobacteraceae bacterium
GGGATCCGACGCTGCACCTGCAGCGGCCGCGCCTGCCGCGCAGCCTGCCCAAGGCGCTGCCCGAGCGCGAGGTGGAGGCCCTGCTCGGCGCCCCGGATGTGGGCACGCCGCTGGGACTGCGCGACCGCGCCATGCTGGAGCTGATGTACGCCAGCGGTCTGCGCGTGTCCGAACTGGTGACTCTGCCGCTGGGAGGGCTCAATCGCCGCCAGGGCGTGTTGCGCGTAACCGGCAAGGGCGGCAAGGACCGCCTGGTGCCGGTGGGCGAGGAGGCTCTGGCCTGGATCGAGCGCTACCTCGATACGGCGCGTCCGGTGCTGGTGCGCGCAAAACCCTCCGAGGCCTTGTTCCTGTCCAACCGCGGCGCCGGCATGAGCCGGCAGATGTTCTGGACCCTGGTCAAGCGCCACGCGCTGCGCGTGGGCATCGACGCCAAGCGCATTTCCCCGCACGTGCTGCGGCATTCCTTCGCCACCCACCTGCTCAACCACGGCGCCGACCTGCGCTCGCTGCAGATGCTGCTGGGCCACAGCTCGCTCAGCACCACGCAGATCTACACCCTGGTGGCGCGCGAGGGCCTGAAAAGGCTGCACGCGCAGCATCACCCGCGCGGATGATGCGGAGGGATACCCGATATTCCAATAATGTAGGAGCGCACCCGGGCGCGACCGGCATCCGCGTTCAATGAGCCTTGCGCCGTGCAATCATTTGCGCGGCGCCTCCAAGCCGCTGGGCGGCGCGACTGGCATCGGCGTTCAATGAGCCTCATGCCGGTCGCGCCCGGGTGCGCTCCTACACACGATGTCCGGGCCGGCATGAGACAATGGGGCGTCGTCCGAATGAACCGATGCAATGCGAAAAATGCGCCGACTCCTGTGGTCCTGCATGCTGGCCGGCCTGGCCCTCGCGGCCATGGCCGCCACGGCCGCGGATGATGGCCCGGCGGCGGTGCGCGCCGCGCTTGCGCGCATGGCCCCGGGGGTCGAGATCACGCAGTTGGCCAAGGCGCCGATGCCGGGCTTCTACCAGGCCTTGCTGGGCGGACGCATGGTGTACGTCAGCGCCGACGGCACCTGGATCATGGATGGTCATCTGTACAACGCCGACAAGCAGCTCGATGTCAGCGCGCGCAGCATGCGCACCGTGCGGCGCGAGGCGCTGGCCAAGGTGCCCGCCTCGCATTTCATCACCTTTGCGCCGGCACACCCGAAGTATTCGGTGACGGTGTTCACCGACCTCGATTGCGCCTATTGCCGTGTTTTTCATCGCCACATCAAGCAGTACAACGCCGAGGGCATCGCCGTGCACTATCTGTCCTGGCCGCGTGCGGGCCTCAAGGCCGTGCCCAGCGGCAAACCCACGACCTCGTATCTCAAGTCGGTATCGGTGTGGTGCGCGAAGAACCGCAAAGCGGCCTTCAATGCGGCCATTGCCGGCCAATCGGTGGCGCCGGCCCGGTGCACCAGTTCGGTCGCCGCGCAGTTCCGTCTGGGCGAGCGCATCGGCGTGGACGGCACCCCGACCCTCATCGCGCCCGACGGCAGCGTGCTCGGCGGCTATCTGCCTCCCGACCAGCTGCTGCGCGCCTTGCAGGACCTGCACGGGACCGGCGCGGCAACACCGCCGCATTCGTGAAACCGGGCCGCTGCGGCAAGGCGCCGCGGCGCTACGGCCGGAACGGAGCCGCAAGCTGAAGGAAGCTTTGATTGAATTCAGCACAGGCGTCACTTGCCCTGTCTGTTCGCAAGACAAGGCGCACTGGCGCACGCGGGGAGTGGCCAGGGATGGCCACGGCTTTGAGGAGCGAGGAAGGCAGGCTGGCTGCCTGTCGAGACAGTGCAACGCAGGATTGCGGACAGACAGGGCAAGCCCAACCGGTTGACTTGAAAAGAATGGGTGGTTCCCAGAGGGCCCGCAGGCTGCACCGCGCGGCTTGCCCAGGACACCAGCCTGCACGGCGCCACGCAGCACACCCTGCGAGCCCTCTGGGAACCATGACGTCTGTGCTGGATTCAATCAAAGCTTCCCTTAATGGGCTAAAATAAGCGTTTCCTTCACGCACACGTACCCATGATCGTTCTTGATGGGCAGGCCGCCCTGTCGCCGTTTCGACTGGATCGGCTCAACGCCAGGCTGGCCGGGCTATCCGACGAAATCCGCGTGCAGGGCGCGTGGGACACCTACTTCCTCGACCTCGCGGAGATCCCCGCGGGCGATCCGGGCGAGCGCCTGCGCGAAGTGCTCTCGGCCCGTGCCGGCGAGCCGCAGCCGGCCTCGCTGTGGGTGGTGCCGCGCCTGGGCACGATCTCGCCGTGGTCGAGCAAGGCCACCGACATCCTGCGCGTGGCCGGCCATGAAGTCGGGCGTGTCGAGCGCGGCGTGGCCTGGCGCATCGACGGACTCGAGGACGTGGGCGAGGCCGTGCACGCCGCCGTGCTGGCCGAATTGCACGACCCCATGACGCAGTCCGTGCTGACGGCTCTGGAACAGGCGCAGGGCTTGTTCCTGCATGGCGCGCCGGGCGCGCTCGGGCGCGTGGCCCGGGAGGGCGGGCTGCACGCTGCGCTGGAAGCGGCCAACCGCGAGCTGGGCCTGGCCCTGGCCGAGGACGAGATCGACTACCTGGCCGGGTCTTACGCCGACATGCAGCGCGTGCCCACGGACGCCGAGCTGATGATGTTCGCCCAGGCCAATTCCGAGCACTGCCGGCACAAGGTCTTCAATGCCACCTGGAACCTCGACGGCGAGGATCAGGAAGCCACCTTGTTCGACATGATCCGGCATACCCACGAGGTCTCGCCCGCGCATACGCTGTCGGCCTACAAGGACAATGCCGCGGTGATCGCCGGCAGCGACGGCAAGCGCTTCTTTGCCGATGCCGATGGCGTGTGGCGTGCGCACGCCGAGCCGGTCGATTTCGCCATCAAGGTGGAAACGCACAACCATCCGACCGCGATCGCGCCCTGGCCGGGTGCCTCCACCGGCGCCGGCGGCGAGATCCGCGACGAGGGCGCCACCGGCCGCGGCGGCAAGCCCAAGGCCGGCCTGACCGGCTTTTCGGTGTCGCACCTGCGCATTCCCGGCCTGCCGCGGCCGTGGGAAAACGACCGTCCGCTGGCTCCCGGCATGGCCAGCGCCTTCGAGATCATGCGCGACGGCCCGCTCGGCGCGGCCGCCTTCAACAACGAATTCGGCCGGCCCTGCCTGGGCGGCTATTTCCGCACCTTCGAGCAGGAAAACGGCAAGCCGGGCGTGCTGCGCGGCTATGACAAACCGATCATGATCGCCGGCGGCATCGCCAACATCCGCCGCGACCACGTGCACAAGCACGCGCTGGAGCCGGGCGACGCCGTGATCGTGCTGGGTGGACCGGCGATGCTGATCGGCCTGGGCGGCGGGGCGGCCTCGTCGATGAATGCCGGCGCCTCCGATGCCGAACTGGACTTCGCCTCCGTGCAGCGCGACAACCCCGAGATGGAGCGCCGCTGCCAGCAGGTCATCGACGCCTGCTGGGCACAGGGCGAGTCCAACCCCGTGGTTTCGATCCACGACGTGGGTGCCGGCGGCCTGTCCAACGCCATTCCCGAAATCCTGCACGATGCCGGCATGGGCGGGCGTATCGACCTGGACCGGATTCCGGTGGCCGATCCGTCGCTGACGCCGAAGCAGGTGTGGTGCAACGAATCGCAGGAACGCT
>CAZMMO010000246.1:0-3661 GCA_964567365.1 uncultured Rhodanobacteraceae bacterium
TGCGACTGGTTCCTGGAGCTGGCCAAGCCGGCCCTGAACCATGTCGAAGGGGCGGCGCGCAACGGCGGCGAGGCCGAAGCCGCGGCGTCCACGCGGCACACGCTGCTGACGGTGCTGGAGACCGTGCTGCGCGCGCTGCACCCGGTGATTCCCTTCATCACCGAGGAAATCTGGCAGCAGGTCGCGCCGAAGCTGGATATCGCCGGCGACACCCTGATGACGCAATCCTGGCCCGACGCCGGCGCCATCACCGAGGATCCGGACGCGGCCGCCGACATCGAATGGCTCAAGGCCGTGCTCACCGGCGTGCGCCGCATCCGCGCGGAAATGAACATCGCCCCCGGCAAGCCGATCGCCCTGCTGTTCGCCGACGGCGGCGCCGAAGATCGCCGTCGCGCCGACCGGTTCGCCGATTCGCTGGCCTTCCTGGGCCGCCTGGAATCACAGCAATGGCTGGAGCCCGGCGGCGAGGAACCGGCCGCCGCCGTCTCCGTGGTCGGCGCCCTGCGCGTATTGATCCCGCTGGCCGGCCTGATCGACCTGGACGCCGAAATCGAACGCCTGCATAAGGAGATCGCCAAGGTCGAAAAGGAAATCGGCAAATGCCACGGCAAGCTCGGCAACGCCCGCTTCGTCGACAACGCCCCCGCCGCAGTCGTCGCCCAGGAACGCCAGCGCCTGGCCGAATGGAACACCCAGCTCGACGCCCTGCGCGAGCAGACCCGGCGCCTCCACGCCCCGTAGGAGCGCACCTGGGCGCGACAGCATCAACGTTCAATGAGCCTCGAGCCCATCGCTCCCCGCAGAGGATCTGATGCTTGCCGCGGCCGGCCCACGCATCAGCGTTCAATGAGCCTTGGGCCCGTCGCGCCCAGGTGCGCTCCTACAACGGGTCATCCGAAGCGACGTTGTCAACCCAGGATGCGGTTGAGCACGTCGGCCAGGCGTGCGCCGGCTTCGCGCAGGCGCTGCTCGGCCTGCGGTAGTTCTTTTTCGACATAAGCCCGGTCGATCTTGTGGCCCTGCGGGTAGATGTGGCGCGTGATGCGGCACGACTCCTCGGCCCACTGCACCGGCGGCGCCACGCCCGGCTCACTCGCAGGCAACTGGACCGGCCCCTCGGCGGCGAGGAAATCCGCGTACTGTTTCCAGGTCATGCCGCGGGTGTCGAGCAGGCCCGAATCCCACACCCGGTGCAGGTTGGTACCGTGGCCGCGGAACTGCACCTGATAGAAATTCCCGCCGGCGTCACGCCGGTAGCCGGCATGCAGTGGCTGGTGGATGTCGCCGATGAAATGCACCACGAACACCAGCGCCCGCACGCGCTGTTTTTTCGGCAGGGAGCGATCGGCCAATCTCTTTTCGTACTGCCCGATGGCTGCCACCACGCATTGGCCGTCGCGGCACTGCCGGGCCGGCTTGTAGTGGCAGTCGGCACTGTCGAAATTGATGTAATGCATGTGCCGGGTACGCTTCCACAGGCGCTGGTAGGGAGGCATGTCGCGGATTTCGTCCGGCCAGGATGCCGTATCGACCAGACGGTCCCATGGGCTGCCCGCCAGCAGCTTCTCCACCGCGGCACGTGCCGCGGGCGTCAACTGGCGCCATGCCAGCGCCGCCACCACGCGATGACCCAACGGACCCCAGGCCCATGCCGCCGGCGTCACCAGCAGCAGGGACAGCAAAACGACCAGCGCAAGACGACGCGATGCGACCACGGCAACCTCCACGACAAGACAGGAACTTCACCCGGCAAGTATCCCACCACGCACGGCGTCCCCAGCCGATATATGCCAATGGTCATACCCGCCGGCAACGGGTGGGGCCGATCCACGCTAGAATTGTCGCCTGGCTGGCCGTCACCCCACACGGCCATTGATCCGCCCCGCATTGATCGGAGGAAACTGCCCCATGGCCATCAAGGTTGCCATCAACGGTTACGGCCGCATCGGCCGCAACGTGTTGCGTGCACTGTACGAATCCAAGCGCACCAACGAAATCCAGATCGTCGCCATCAACGACCTGGGCAATGCCGAAACCAACGCGCATCTGACCCAGTACGACACCGCGCACGGCAAGTTTCCGGGCGAGGTCGGCGTGGAAGGCGGCGACCTGGTGGTCAACGGCGACCACATCAAGGTCTGCGCCGAGCGCGACCCCTCCAAGCTGCCCTGGGGCGAACTGGGCATCGACGTGGTGCTCGAATGCACCGGCCTGTTCCGCTCCAAGGCCAAGGCCAAGGCGCACCTGGCCGCCGGCGCCAAGAAGGTCATCATCTCCGCACCCGGCGACAAGGACGTGGACGGCACCTTCGTGATGGGCGTCAACGACGACCAGCTCAGCGCCTCGCACGAGGTGATCTCCAACGCCAGCTGCACCACCAACTGCCTGGCGCCGCTGGCCAAGGTGCTGCACGAAAAGATCGGCATCGTGCACGGCCTGATGACCACCATCCACGCCTACACCAACGACCAGGTGCTGACCGACGTCTATCACTCGGACCTGCACCGCGCCCGTTCGGCCACGCACAGCCAGATCCCGACCAGCACCGGCGCCGCCGCCGCGGTCGGCCTGGTGCTGCCGGAACTGAACGGCAAGCTGGACGGCTTCTCGATGCGCGTGCCGGTGATCAACGTGTCGGTGGTCGACCTTTCCTTCGTGGCCAGGAAAGCCACCAGCAAGGAGGAAATCGACCAGGTCGTCGGTGCGGCGGCCAACGGTCCGCTCAAGGGCATCCTGGCTGTCAACGACAAGCCGCTGGTGTCGACCGACTTCAACCACGACCCGCACTCGAGCACCTACGACGCCACCCAGACCCGCGTCATGGACGGCACCCTGGTCAAGGTGCTGTCCTGGTACGACAACGAATGGGGCTTCTCCAACCGCATGCTCGACATGACGGTGGCCCTGGTCAACGCCAAGTAAGCACATCCGCACAAACGCGGTACAGTGAAAGCCGCAGGCCCGTGGTCTGCGGCTTTCCCGTTTCCGCACGGCTCGTCCGGCCGCCGGAACGGGTCGCCTCCGCCCCACCACAAGGACCACCACACCGGCATGGCCATCTTCTTTCTCCCCGGCATCAAGGGAACCGAACTGGTCGACACCTATCCGCTGCAGCATCCGCGGCGCTGGCCCCTGCCGGACGCGCAGCCCGGCGACATGGTCGAAAGCCCGTGCGAATTCGCGCTCGTCGACGGCCGCCACGACACCGACGGCCACTGCATGCGACCGGGACGGGTGATTCACCGCATCTGCGGCCCGATGATCCACGAGTTGCGTGCACGGCTGGCGCCGGAGCCGGTGTACGCCTTCGGCTACGACTGGCGCCGGCCGCTGGAAGATTCGGCGCGGCGACTGGTACGGACGATCGAGGAAGCGTGCGCACGCGAAGAAGCGGCCGGCCGCTCGCCGCGCCTGAAGTTCGTCACCCATTCCATGGGCGGACTGCTGCTGCGCTCGGCACTGGGTTTGCGGCGGCGGCGCGAGCCGCTGGCCGACGTCGAGCGGATCGTGTTCATCGCGCCGCCCTTCCGCGGCTCGATCGGCTCGCCCTATTCCCTGGCCGCGGGCAGCAGCGACGCCTGGATCGGCACCGGCCCGGAAGAACGCAAGGTCACGCGCGGGTTTCCGTCGGTGTACCAGATGACGCCCTCCTGGCCCG
>CAZMMO010000247.1:0-170 GCA_964567365.1 uncultured Rhodanobacteraceae bacterium
CTCCACGACCGGGATTGAGCCCCGACCCGATCGAACTTCAACGTCCCTGGATGACCGACCGCTCTGTTTTTGTGTGTAGGAGCGCACCTGGGCGCGACCGGCGTGAGGGTTCGTGGAACGCTGATGTAGTGGTCTAATGATTTGGGACACCCAGTTAGGATCACATTGAC
>CAZMMO010000247.1:180-3652 GCA_964567365.1 uncultured Rhodanobacteraceae bacterium
TTTTGTTGTGGTGGGGCGTCCGCCGGGGGCCCGTCCGCCTAACTGGCACTGGGCGCTGATGCTGTCGCGCCCAGGTGCGCTCCTACACTGCGAGTCCGTGGATGGTGGGGTGGTTCGAGGTTTCCGGCTTCGGTGGTGTTGCGGCGGGCGAGCGGGTTGTCCCGCCCGCCTCCCGTCCTTCAGTCCTTGGCGGCGGGGCCTTTGACGGCGGTCACGAAGGCGTCGGGGCGCAGGTACTTGCGGAACGCCGCCTGCACTTGCGCGGCCGTCATGTCGAAGTACTTGCGCGCGGCGATGGCGTCGCTGTCGAGCGGCTTGCCGGCCAGGGACTGGCGCAGCAGATAGCCGGCGATGGCGCCGAAACTGGACTGGCCCAGCTGCAGTTGGCGCAGGATCTTGCCCTTGGCCGCGTGCAGGGTCCCGGCGCCGATCGGCGTTTTCTGCAGATGGCGGATGTCGCGCACGACCATGGCGCGGGCCTGGCCGACCTTGTCCGGGTCGCAGCCGTAGCGGACGGTGAATTCGCCGCCGTTCTTGAGCAGGTCGACGCTGCTGCCCACGCCGTACACCAGGCCGGCCTTGACGCGCAGGTCGCGCATCAGCAGGGAGTGGAAGCCGCCGCCCAGCACCTCGTTGCCCAGGTACAGCGCGTAGCGGTCCGGGCTGTCCCGGGTCAGGGCCAGGGTCTGCGCCAGCGTCACCGAGTCCTGCACCGCCGAGGAATCGGGCGTGCGGAACTGGCTGGGCCGGTTGGGTGGCGTGGCCGGGTAGTCCGTGTCGGGCTTGGGTCCGGAAGCCTGCCACGAACCGAAGTTGGCCTGGATCACCTTGCGTGCCTGCTGCGGGGTCACGTCGCCGATCACCACGATGGTGGTCAGGTCGGGGCGGAAGGTCTGCCGGTAGTAGGCCTTGACGGCGGCCAGGTCGAGCGAGTCGATGGACTTGGGCGTGGCGTAGCGCAGCCCGGGGTATCCGGCCGGGTACAGCGCGCGATCGAGATGGATGGCGTGCAGGAAGCCCGGCGACTTGATCTGCCCGGCCTGGGCCCGGGCCTGGTTGCGCTGCATGATCGCGAAGGCTTGTTGCGGCAGGGCCGGGCGCAGTTCGTTGGCGGCCAGCAACTGCACGCCGCGGGCGAAATGCTGCGAGGGCACCGCCAGCGAGAAGCTGGAGCCGGCGCTGACCCGTGCGCTGATGGCGTCCAGCGCGGCCTGGAACTGCAGCCGGTCCAGCTTGCGGGTGCCGAACTCGAACAGCGAGTCCAGCACGCCGGCGACGCCTTTCTGGCCCTTGGGCGCCTGCATGTCCGAGTTGGTCTTGATGCGGCCGTACACTTCCACCGTCTTGCTGACCGATTCCGGCTGCACGATGACGCGCAGGCCGTTGTCCAGCGTGAAGGAAACCGGGTCGATGGCCGACTTGGGCAGCGCCAGCTTGGCAAAGGCGGCCTGGGCCCAGTCCGGCAGGACGACGTTGGCGGCGGGCTTGCCGGCGAAACTCTCGGCGCCGGCGAAGCTGCCGTGCGACACCGGCTTGCCTGACGACTGCGGAGTCAGGATGGCGGTGACGGCGTGGGCCGGGTCGAAGATGCGCCGGGCCAGCGCATTGACCTGGGCCGGCGTCACGGCAGCGATGGCCGCGCGCAGGTCGTCCGGCGATTCGAGGCCGCCGTTGGCCAGTGCCGCGGACCAGGCGTTGGCCAGGCCCGGCACCGAATTCTTGCGGAATTCCAGGCCGGCGATGGCCTTCTGCTTGGCCGCCTCGACCAGGGCCGCGGGGACGCCCTTGGCGGCCGTCTCGGCGAGGATCGAGCGCAAGGTCTGCAGCACTTTTTGCGCATCGCCGTCACGCGGAAACCCGGCCTGCGCGAAGGCGATGCCGGCGTGCGGCATGAAGTTGCTGCCGAAATCGCCGAACAGGGCCTTGCCGGTCAGCCCCATGGCGAACAACTGGCCCCGCTTCGAGGCCATGGCGTCGGACAGTACGCGGGCGGTGGCGTAGTCGGCGTCGCGCAGGCCGGGCATGCGCCAGGCCAGGGCCACGATCCCGACCGGGAAATCGGTCGGCAGCTTGACGGTGCGGGCCTGCATCGGCCGGAAATGGAAGCTCGGCTTTGGCGGCAACGGCTTGCGCGGGATGTCGCCGAACAGCGACTTCACCTGGTCCAGCGTGCGCGCCGGGTCGACGTCGCCGGCGATCACCAGGATGGCATTGTTGGGGGCGTACCAGGTGGCGTGGAATTTTTTCAGGTCCGCGGCCGTGGTCTTGTTGAACGAGGTCCGCGTGCCCAGCCCCATGTAGGCATAGGGCGTGCCGGCGAACATGTGCGCGTGCAGCTGGGTCAGGAACTTGTAGGCCGGGTTGGAGTGGTCGCGCGAGACTTCCTGCTCGATCGCGCCGCGCTCCTTGTTCCAGCCCTGTTCGGTCATGTCCACGCCGCGCATGCGGATGGCGGCCACGCGCAGCGCCACGCCGATGTCCTGCGCGGGCACGGTGAAGTAGTACTGGGTGACGCCGTGCTGGGTGTTGGCGTTGAAGCTGCCCCCCATGTTGGCGGCGATCGCCAGCAGCTGGTCCTTGTCCAGCCCCGGGCTGCCGCGGAACATCATGTGCTCCACGGCGTGCGCCGTGCCGGGGAAGCCTTCGGGCACTTCGTCGGCACCGACCAGGTAGTTCATCTCGGTGGTCACCACCGGCGCCAGGTCGTCGTGCACGATCACCACGCGCAGGCCGTTGTCCAAAGTGGCCCGGGTGACGTTGTCGTGCGCGGGCGTTTTCGCCAGCGCACTGCCGACCAGGGCGAGGGACGCCAGGGCGGCCAGGATCATTTTGGTCTTGCTCACACCGATTGCCTCAGACGGGAAGAAGGGAGCTTCGAAAAACCACTCTATTTCCCGTCATTCCTGCGAAAGCAGGAATCCAGTGCCTGTGCATTCAACGAATTGAAGTCACTGGACCCCAGCTTTCGCTGGGGTGACGAGGTTGTTTCGTGGTTCCCGGAAGGAACAAACTTATCGGAAAGGCCGGACGATGTCCTCATTTGGCCGGCTTGCCATGCTTGTCCGGTGGCGGTGAATCGGCATCGTGCGGCTTCCAGTCCGCAGGGGCCTCCACGGGAATGTGCGCGGCGCGCAGGGCGGCCAGGATCAGGCTCATGCGGGTGCCGCCGTTGCGGGCCAGGGCCAGCAGATGGCGCGCCGCCTCCGGGTCGCGCTGGGTGGCCAGGGTGAGCTTGCCGAAGTTGTGTACCTGCCAGACCAGGTCGCGGCGCTCCTGGGCGGATTGCCTGCGCACGGCATCGTCGGTGGACAGGGTTTCGCGCAGATGCAGGCCCAGCGAGCGCGCCAGCGGGGAACCGCCCCAGGCCAGCGTCTTGGCCAGGTCGAGGCATTGGCGGCGGATGTCGTCCTCGTCCTTGCCCTTTTGGCACAGTTGCGCCGCGGCCTGGAAGCCGGGCAGCGGCTGCATGCTG
>CAZMMO010000248.1:0-3650 GCA_964567365.1 uncultured Rhodanobacteraceae bacterium
TGGGGGCTGTGGCGCTCATGGCCGCGTCCTGCCGGCCATGACTTGGAGCCGGAATGTGGCTCGGGTCCCGATCCCGATCCCGATCCCGAGCTGCCACGCGCCCCTCGATGGCATCAAACAATTGTCCGGCAATATTGAGGCCGAATTGCGCATCCAGTTCACGAATGCAGGTCGGGGAGGTGACGTTGATCTCGGTCAGCCAGTCGCCGATGACGTCCAGGCCCACCAACAGCAGGCCACGGCGGCGCAGGTCCGGGGCGACCTGCGACACGATCCAGCGGTCGCGTTCGGACAGCGGCACGCCTTTTCCGTGGCCGCCGGCAGCCAGGTTGCCGCGGAACTCGCCCGCACGCGGGATGCGGGCCAGGGCGTAGGGCACCGGCTCGCCGTCGATCAGCAGGATGCGCTTGTCGCCGGCCGTGATGGCGGGAATGAATTTTTGCGCCATGACGAAGCGGTTGCCGGGCCCGAGCAGGGTCTCGAGCATGGAGTTGAGGTTGGTGTCGCCCTTTTTCACGCGGAAAATGCCGCGCCCGCCCATGCCGTCGAGCGGCTTGAGCACCACTTCGCCATGCTCGTCCGCGAAACGGCGCAGTTCGTCGGCGTCGCGCGCCACCAGGGTGGGCGGGCAGCATTGCGGAAATTGCAGGGCGTACAGCTTCTCGTTGCAGTCGCGCAAGGCCTGTGGGGGATTGACCAGCACCGGCGCCTTGCGCCCGGTGTCGGCGTTGCGTGTCATCTCCAGTACCATGGTGTCGTATTGGTACTGCGCGTCCACGGGTGGATCCTTGCGGTCCAGGATCACGTCCATTTCGTCCAGGTGACGCCAGGTGGCCGGCTCCAGGGTGAACCAGCCGGCCGGGTCGTCGCGTACCGTCATCGGAGCCAGGCGCGCCCACGGCTCGGCGTGGCGCAGGGCGAGGTCGCCCTGGCGCAGGTAGAACAGATGGTGGCCGCGGCGCTGGGCTTCCAGCATCATGGCCAATGTGGAATCCTTGGCGACCTTGATGGCCTCGATGGGATCCATCAGGACGGCGACGTTGAAATTCATGCATGATCTCCGGGTGGTGCGGGATGTACTGGAAAACGCTGACAAGCCCGCGCTTGTTGTCCTGTTCCACAATTGTCACGCAGTATGCTTGACAGCTTTGATCATCAGGGGCTAAACCTCCTATGATGTTGCACTGAGGGGGAGGATAGCCTTGTTTTTCGAATCGGGATTCCCCATCGGCGGTTGTGGGTGCCGGGGTGGTGCGTGATGCCACACCCTGTCGCGCAACCCGCCGTAGATGAAGAGGGGCGGTACGTGAACGATACGGTTGAGGGCAACGGCCTGGCCGGGCTGCGGGTGATGGTCATCGACGATTCCAGGACCATCCGGCGCACGGCCGAGATGCTGTTGAAGAAAGAGGGCTGCGACGTGCTCACGGCCGTCGACGGCTTCGAGGCGCTGGCAAAAATCAGCGACCAGAAGCCGCAGGTGATCTTTGTCGACATCATGATGCCCCGGCTCGACGGCTACCAAACCTGTGCCCTGATCAAGAACAACCATCAGTTCCGCGCCACTCCGGTGATCATGCTCAGCTCCAAGGATGGCCTGTTCGACAAGGCGCGCGGACGCATCGTCGGGGCCGAGCAGTATCTGACCAAACCTTTCACCCGCGACGAGCTGCTGGATGCCATTCGCCAGCATGTTCCGTCGTCCTGAGCCGATCCTGCGAATTGTCCATGGCACACATTCTCATTATCGACGATTCACCCACCGATGTGCGCGTGTTCACCACGTTGCTGGAAAAGGCCGGACATACCGTGTCCGTCGCCGGCAACGCGGAGGACGGTATCGAGCGGGCCCGCAGCCGGCGCCCGGATGCGGTGATCATGGATGTGATCATGCCCGGCATGAACGGGTTCCAGGCCACGCGCACGTTGAGCCGCGATCCGGAGACCCGCGACATCCCCATTCTCATCGTCACCACCAAATCGATGGAGACCGACCGCGTCTGGGGCTTGCGCCAGGGGGCGCGCGACTTCATCACCAAGCCGATCAACGAGAAGGACTTTCTCGCCCGCATCGACAACCTGCTGCCCGGAGCCGCGTGAGTCCGCCATGAGCATCGTCGCCGCCACCCCCTTCGAGTTGCTGGCCGAGTACGAGCGGTTGAGCCTGGAGCATGTGGCCGGCGAGCCGGAGCGGATCGAGATTCCGGGGCTGTGGCGAGGCATCGGCTTCCGCCTGGGCGACCGCCTGCTGGCCAGCAGCATCGACGAGATCGACGAGCTTCTGACCCCGCTGCCGCTCACGCCCATTCCGGGTACCCGGCCCTGGCTGCTGGGCATCGCCAACGTGCGCGGCAACCTGGTGCCGGTGGTGGATCTTGGCGGCTTTCTGTTCGGTACGCGTACGCGCATCGGCGATCGCAGCCGTCTCCTGGTGGTGCACCAGCAGGGCAGCCGCGTGGGCCTGCTGGTCGACGAGGTCACCGGCCAGCGCAACCTCGGGGACGAGCAGCGTGCCGTTGCCGAGCCGGAGGAGGACGAGCGCCTGAAGCGTTTCGTGGAGGAAGTGGTGATCCTGGACGGGCAGCGGGTGGGCCTGTTCGGCATGGGCCGGCTTGCGCGGGCTCCGGATTTTCTGCAGGCGGCGTTGTGAGGACGTCACCTGCCCATTGCTGAGGTAGAGGGTATGAGCACGACATCAGGGGGTATCGGCAGGGAGCGGGGCTACACGTGGCTCGTGGTTTTGCTGCTGCTGGCAATTGCATTTGCCGCGGTGGACTTCTTCCTGCTCAACCAGAAGAACAACGAGGACCGCCAGGCCGTGGGCCTGACCACGCAGATCCAGGTGCTGTCGCAGCAAACGGCCAAGTTCGCGCTGGAATCGGCCAGCGGCAACATCGAGTCGTTCAAGGAATTGTCCAGCACGCGCAATACCATCGAGGCGGCCGTCTCGCGCCTGAACAAGGGCGACGCCAAGACCGGCATGCCGTCCTACGCCAGCAACCCGGTCACCGGGCCGGGCGTGAAGGCCCTGGACAGTGCCTGGAACCAGCTCGACGCGGACATCGGCAAGATCCTTTCCAACAAGAGCCTGGTCATCCAGTCGGCACAGGACGCCGCCACCCTTTCCGAGCAGGTGCCGGTGCTCAACTCCTCCATGGAGCAGGTCAACAACATCCTGCAGCAGCACAACGGCTCGAGCACGCAGGTGTTCACCTCGGCCCGCCAGGAGGTGCTGGCCGACCGCATGATCCGCCGCGTGCAGCAGATCCTGCAGGGCGGCGAGGGGGCGCAGCCGGCGGCCGACGGCCTGTCCCGCGACGCCCAATTGTACGGCCAGGTGCTCGACGGCCTGATCAACGGCAACAAGGACGTCGGCATCCGCGCGCTCAGTGACAGCAACGCCCGCAAGATCCTGCAGAGCATGCAGGAGAAGTGGACGTCGCTGGGCACTCCCATCAAGACCCTGATCGCCGCCTCGCCGACGCTGAAGGAGGTCAAGGACGCCGGCAACCGCGCCTCGCTGGATTCGCAGACCGTGTTGCTGCGTGCCAACGACCTGGCCAACCAGATCGGCAAGCTGCCGGTGCAGCGCATCTTCCCCAACGTGTGGTGGGGCGTGATCGGCGCCGTGCTGGCGGTCATCTTCGCCC
>CAZMMO010000249.1:0-3645 GCA_964567365.1 uncultured Rhodanobacteraceae bacterium
TGGAACACCGACAGGTCGTAGTTGCGCCCGTAGGTCTGCTCGTCCCAGCGCATGGCGCGCTCGAGCGCGCCCATGGCGTAGTGGCAGCGGTCGATGGCGTCGGCCTCGGCCCACAGGTTCAGCGTCACCTCGCGGCCGTCGGCGGTGGTGTAGGCGCGGGTGATCTTCTCCAGGCGCCCGGCGACCAGCGCGAACAGGTAGCTGGGCTTGGGATGCGGATCGACGAAGCGCGCCCAGTGGCGGCCGTCTTCCAGTTCGCCGGCGCCGTCGGGGTCGCCGCCGGCCAGCAGCACCGGGAAGCGCTCCTTGTCGGCACGCAGGGTGACGGTGTAGCTGGCCAGCACGTCCGGCCGGTCGAAGCCGAAGGTGATGTTGCGGAAGCCCTGGGCCTCGCACTGGGTCAGCAGGAAGCCGGTCTCGGGCGGGCCGGACAGGTACAGGCCCTCCAGGGCGGTGTTTCCGGCCGGGTCGAGCAGCACGTGCGTTTCCAGCACGCTGCCGTCCTCGGCCGCGGGAACGGTGAGCGTGGTGCCGTCGTAGTCGTAGTCGCCGGCGCCCAGTTCGCGTCCGTCCAGGTGCACCGAGCGCAAGTCCAGGCCTTCGCCGTCGAGGGCCAGCGGGCCGTTGCCCTCGCGACGCAGGTGGATCCTGGCATGCACGTCGGTATGCGCGATGCCCAGGTCGAAGACCAGTTCCACCTTGTCCATGCGCCAGTCGGGCGGACGGTAGTCGGAAAGGCGGACGGTGGGGTGGTGGTCGTTGTGGCGAAGACTCATGGCGGTAGGACCTGGAAAAAACGAGCGCAAAAGAAGGTGTTCAGATTAACATGGGGGTTCTTGTCACCGTCTCTCAAGCAGGCAGCACATGAGCCGCTATACCGTCCGCCACGAACACCTGGGACCCTGGCCCGTGCTGGCCCTGATCGACACCGACAGCGGCATGGCCGTGCGCATCGCGCGGCGCGGGGCCACGCTGCTGGATTTTCTGCTTCCGGTGCAGGGGCGCCTGCGCGACGTGGCCGACGGCTACGCCGATGCCGGCGAGCTGGAGGCGCTCGAAGGCTCGCGTTTCGCCATCATGGTGCCGTTCGCCAACCGCGTCGCCGATGCGCGCTACACCTTCGCCGGGCAGGAACACGACTTGCAACCAGGCGTGGACGAGGATCGCGGCATCATGCACGGCTTCGTGCGCGCGGCCGAATTCGACCTGGTGTCCCAGGACGTCGACGACACCGGCGCCTGCGTGCGCCTGGGCTGCCGGGCCCTGCGCCCGGACGCGCAGCCGGGCTATCCGTTCGCGCTGGACCTGGAAGTGGCCTTCACCCTGCACGCACGCGGACTGGACCTGGCTGTGACCATGCACAATGCCGGCGCGCAGCCGGCGCCGTGTTTCTTCGGCTGGCATCCCTATCTGCGCCTGCGCGAGGACGGCGTCGACGCATGCGAACTGCACTTGCCGGCGCGCCAGGCCATCATGGTTGATCGCGACCTCATTCCGCTGCCGGGCGCGGCCGCCTTCCGTCCGCTGGACGATTGCCCGGAACTGGATTTCCGCCACCCGCGGCGCATCGGCCAAAGCGTGCTCGACAACGGCTTCGCCGACCGCGTGGCCGATCCCGACGGGCGCTTCCGCACCCACCTGCGCGACCCCGATTCGGGCCTGGCGCTGAGCATGTGGCAGGACGCCGGCGTGACCCAGGTGTATACCGCCGACACCCTGCGCGGAGCGGCCGTGCGCCGCTCGGTGGCGATCGAACCCATGCAGGCCATGACCGACGCTTTCCATCGTCCCGATTGCGCCGACGCCATCACCCTGGCGGCCGGTGCCGATCGCCACTTCCACTGCGGCCTGGAGGCCCACCTTCCATGATCGACCTGCCCGATTCCCTGCCCACTCCCGACGCCGTGCGCCAGGCGGCGGCCCGCATTGCCGCGCATGCCGTGGTCACGCCGGCCCTGAACGTGCCCGAGCTCGATGAGCTGGCCGGGGCTTCGTTGTATTTCAAGTGCGAGAACCTGCAGCGCGGCGGAGCCTTCAAGTTCCGCGGCGCCTGCAACGCGGTCTGGTCGCTGAGCGAGGAAGAGGCCGCGCGCGGCGTGGTCACGCATTCGTCGGGCAACCATGGCGGCGCGCTGGCCCTGGCGGCCGCCACCCGCGGCATCCAGGCCCATATCGTGGTGCCCGAGGGGGCGGCGCAGGTCAAGGTGGATGCCATCGAGGCCGCCGGTGCGGTATTGCACCGCTGCGCGCCCACCCAGGCCGCGCGCGAGGCCATGACCGCCGAGCTGCAGCAATCCACCGGCGCGATCCTGGTCCATCCCTACACCGACACGCGGGTCATGGCCGGCCAGGGCACGATCGCGCTGGAATTGCTGCACCAGGTCGAGTCGCTGGACGCCCTCATCACCCCCGTCAGCGGCGGCGGGCTGGCCAGCGGCTGCGCGATCATGGCGCACGCGCTGGCGCCGGACCTGCGCATGCTGGTCGCCGAACCCGCGGGCGCCGACGACACCGCGCGCTCGCTCGCAAGCGGGGAACGCGTCACCAGCGTAGTGCCGGACACCATCTGCGACGGCTTGCGTGCCACCGTGGGCGTGCCCAACCTGGTCGCGCTGCAGGCGCACCACGCCGAGGCGCTGACCGTCAGCGACGCCGAAACCGTTGCCGCCATGAAACTGCTCTGGCTGCGCCTCAAGCAGGTGGTCGAACCTTCCAGCGCCACCGTGCTGGCGGCCCTGCTGAAATACCGCGACCGCTTCGCCGGCCAGCGCATTGGCGTGGTGCTCACGGGTGGCAACGTCGATCTCGATGCCCTGCCCTGGTAGGAGCGCACCCGGGCGCGACAGCCTCAGCGCTTGTTGACCGCTGATGCCGTCGCGCCCGGGTGCGCTCCTACAAAACGTCGTCCGATGCCGCTGACCGCCAGCAGGCCCAGCACGATCAGCACGATGCCCGCCGTCTCGAACCCGTCCGGGCGCTCGTGCAGGATCGCCCAGGCCATCAGCACCGCCGTCACCGGCACGCCCAGGCTGGACAGGCTGGCCAGCGTGGCGGGCAGGCGGTCGACCACGAACAGCCACAGCAGCCACGCCAGGCTGGAGGCCAGCACCACGCTGTAGGCCAGCCCGGCGAGGAAGGCCGGCGTCCAGGCGATGGGCCGTGACGGCACCAGCAGCGCGATCGCGCCCAGCACGAGGGCGCCGAACAGCATCTGCCAGGCGGTGAAGGCCAGCGGCGAGGGCGCGTGCAACTGGAACATGCGCTTGCTGAGCACGGTGCCCAGCGCCCAGGATGCGCCGCCGGCGACCGCCAGCAGCGCGCTGTGCAGGCTGCCCAGGCCATGCCACGGTTCCATCACGCAGACCAGGCCGGCGGCGGCCAGGGCGAGCCCGAGCCAGTGGCGCGGGCCGGGCCGCTCGCGCAGCAGCCACCACGCCAGCAGCACCACCCAGAACGGCATGGTGTAGGCCAGCAGCGAAACATGCCCCGCGCCGCCGGAAACCAGCGCCCATTGCGACAGGGCCTGGAACGCCGTGGTCTGGCACAGGCCCACGGCGATGGTGAGCCGCAGCGGCGTGGGTCGCAGCGACTCGCGTCGCGCCGCCAGCAGCACGAACAACACCGCGGCGCCGCCCAGGTAGCGCA
>CAZMMO010000250.1:0-3621 GCA_964567365.1 uncultured Rhodanobacteraceae bacterium
TCGGTGCTGTCGAGAAAGCTTTCCTTGATGTTGAAGGCCACCCAGCCATCGGCGGAAATCAGGTTCCAGGCCGCCGCGAACGCCGGTACCGGGATATCCCCGAACCCCAATGCCGCAACCACGGTCATGGCGTCGAACCGCCATTCGCGCAGATCGGCGCGTACCGCCGGGTCCAGGTGCGCCAGGTCCGCCACGTAGTAGTCGTCGTAGGCTCCGGGACGGTCGCGCCAGCAGGCTTCGCCGGCCTCGGCGATGATGTCCACACCGACCACCCGCGCCACCCCCTGCCCGACCAGCAGTTCGCCGACCATGCCGTTGCCCGCCCCCACGTCCAGCACCCGCAGCCGGGTCGGATCGCCGCCGTCGCCGAGCACCACGGCATGCAGCAGGTCGCTGAGCTTGCGCGGCGAGTTGCACTTCAGACGGTCGTAGAAAAGCTGCTCGTACAATCCGGGGTGCTTGTAGATGGCCGCGTAATCGTGGAATTCGATGCGCTCTTCCCCGTCCTCGGTGGCCACGTGGAACCAGGCCTTGCCCTGGTCCAGGCGGGACAGGTTGTCGCTGGGAAAGCGGATGCGATAACGACGCGACCTCATGGCTCCCTCGAAAAAGCGGATGTGCCGTGCGCCGGCCTGCATCCCTGCCTGCATTGGCGTGCGCGAAACACGGCGCGGCCGGCATAGCCCTCACCGTAGGCGATCACCCCGTCCAATGCAAACCAGCGGGCGGGTTGGCATCAATCATGCAGCGTCCTTCCCTGTCTTCCCTCGTGATGCCGCCATGAACCACGCCACTCCTTCCGAAATCCGGCTTGCCCTGCGTTCTTCCGATGCGGGTTGGCTGGGCGTGCTGGCCTGCGTCATCGACGAAGCCAGCCGCGACCCGCGCTTCGACGAACGCCAGCGCCAGCTGGCCCTGCAGCTGCTGCAGGAGGGCCCTCTGCCGCCGGGGCTGCTCGATACCGCACGCGAACGGGCGGCCTGCTTCGAGGCCGAACTCGACACCGGCATGGACTTTTCCGAGCCACCTGCCCTTGAGCGTCCAAAGCTGACGCTGGTGGGCACCCACGGCTAGAAAAAGCCTGCTTGTAGGAGCGCACCCGGGCGCGACGGCATCAGCGTTCAACGAGTTTTGCGCCGGTCGCGCCCGGGTGCGCTCCTACAATTCCATTGATTTGATAGAGTCGTCATGAATCCAGTCCTGGACTTCTCGTGACGACACCGTATCCGGCCAACGCTCTGCGCCTGCTGTTGCCCCTGACGGCCGCCGCGCTGCTGGCTGCCTGTGCCGGCAACAAGCCGCGGACCCCGCGTCCGGTGCCCGGGACCGCCATCAGCGACAGCGTCCGCCTGCCTTCGCACGTCGCGGCCGAGGCCAACAACGTGCTTTTCCACGCCATCAACCTCATCGGCACGCCCTACCAGTGGGGCGGCAACACGCCCTCGAGCGGCTTCGACTGCAGCGGCCTGGTCGACTACGTCTACCGCAAAGCCGTGCATCTGGCGCTGCCGCGCACCTCGCACGCCATGTCCGAAATGCACGCGCCGCGCATCGACGACGTCAGCCGTCTGGCCAGCGGCGACCTGCTGTTTTTCCGCACCGAGGGCCACCGCATCAGCCACGTGGCCATCTACGTCGGCAACGGCCGCTTCGTGCACGCGCCCAACAGTGGCGGCGAGGTGCGCCTGGATTACCTCACCAATCCGTACTGGAGCCGGCACTTCGCCTACGCACTGCGCGTATTGGAGAAATGAGCGGGCGGGCAATGCCCGCCCTACTCGTTGTGCGCATGGAGAAAAGCGAGAAGTGCAGAGAGAACACGGGGACGCCTGACGCACGCATGGAGCGAGGCCTTCTCTCGTTTCTCACTTCTCTTCACTCACTTCCCGCTCTTCATGCACGTGGCCGTGATCGATCTCTTCCGGCGTGGCCTCGCGCACATCCACCAGCTCGATGTCGAACACGAGGGTCTTGCCGGCCATGGGGTGGTTGGTGTCCACGTCGATGGTGGTCATGCCGACCTTGTGCACCGTGACCGCGCGCTGGCCGCCCTCGCGCAGGGTCAGTACCGTGGTCATGCCGGGCTTGAGCCGCTTGGCCTGGAGGAAGTATTTCTTGGGCACGCGCTGGATGGCGTTCTCGCGGCGCTCGCCATAGGCATCAGCCGGCGCCAGTTCCACCTGGAAGACATCCCCCGCATCGCGTCCCTCGATGGCGTCCTCCAGACCCTTGATCAGCTGACCCCTGCCCAGCAGCACCTGCATCGGATCGCCCTTGCGCGAGGTCTCCACCGTCTCGCCGCCGGTCGTCAGGTCGTAGTGCAGGGTGACCACCGTATCCTTTGCCGCTTTCATGTCGCTTGCCGCCTTTCCGGGAAAGTCGAGCATGGTAGTGGCTGCGGCGATCCGCGCAAAGCTCCCGCCTTTGGAACCGCACACCGCGAGGCGGTCACGCGGACCCGTCGAAAGACACGTCGCGCGCCTCCGGCCCCAGCCAGGTCAGCAAGGCCAGCACCAGCGCCACCACCACGATCCACGACGCCATGGAGAAGGCATAGTCGCCGCCGCTTTGTTGCGCGATCCATGCCTCGGCCGTGGCCGTGATGGCCGCGATCAGGTTGCCCAGCTGGTAGGCAAAACCGGGCAGCGTGCCGCGCACGGCTCCCGGCGACAGCTCGTTGAGATGGGTCGGCACCACGCCCCAGGCACCCTGCACCATCACCTGGATCAGGAACGCGCCCAGCGCCAGCAGCGCCAGCGACCCTCCGTACGCCCACAGCGGGACGCAGGGCACGGCCAGCAAGGCGGCGATGATGATGGCCCGGCGCCGGCCGATACGTTGCGACCAGGCGCCGAAGAACAGTCCGCCAACCAGGGCACCGACGTTGAGCAGCATGGTCAGCAACGTCACCTCGCCGACGCTCATGTGCATCTGCGCCTTCAGGAAGGTCGGATACATGTCCTGCGAGCCATGGCTGAACATGTTGAACACCGCCATCAGCACCACCAGGTAGAAGAACAGCTTCCAGTGCCCGCGCATGGCCTCGAACACGTTCGTGCGTCGGCCCGTGACCTTGCCCGCCTTCCACGCCGGCGACTCGGGCACCTTGCGGCGCACGTAGAGCACCAGCAACGCCGGCAGGGCGCCGACGACGAACATGCCGCGCCAGCCGAAGTGATCGAACACCAGCCAGTAGGCCAGCGTGGCCAGGAAAAACCCGCACGGATAACCGCTTTGCAGCAAGCCCGAAACGATGCCCCTGGCCTTCGGCGGCACCGCTTCCATGGCCAGCGAGGAACCGATGCCCCATTCGCCGCCCATGGCGATGCCGAACACGAAACGCAGGATCAGCAAGACGGTCAACGAAGGCGCAAAGGCGCAAGCCAGTCCCAGGGCCGAGTACAGCGCCACGTCGATCATCAGCAAGGGCCGCCGTCCATAGCGGTCCGCCAGCCGCCCGAAAATCAGCGCTCCCAGCGGCCGTGCCGCCAACGTGAGGAACAGGGCAAAGCTGACCTCGGTGACGCCGGTATGAAAGTCGCGCGCCACATCCCCGAGCACCAGCACCAGCAGGAAGTAATCGAAGGCATCCAGCGTCCAGCCCAGGAAACTGGCCGCCAC
>CAZMMO010000251.1:0-3617 GCA_964567365.1 uncultured Rhodanobacteraceae bacterium
TCGCGACCGGCGGCCAGTTGCAGGGTGTCGCCCGCCTTGATGGGGACGGCATCGAGCGACACGTCGCGGCCGGCCAGCACGGAGAGGTTGTGCGTGGCGGTGATGCTGCCGACGTTGACCTCGCCCAGATTGACACCGCCGATGTTGACCGCGCCGATGTCGGCGCGCGACACCACGTCGCGGCCGGCGACCAGGGACACATTGGCGCCCTTGAGGATGCCGCCCTGGTTGAGGATGTCGTGCGCGGCCTGGATGCCGAGGGTGCCGCCGGCTGTGAGGGTGCCGCGGTTGAGCAGGTTGTCGGCCTTGAGCGTGGCGTCATGGCTGGCCGTGAGGGTGCCGTTGTTGGTGATGGCGCCGGTCGCGTTCAAGCTGACGTTGCGCCCGGCGATGATGGCGCCGGGCTGGGTCCATTGCTGCGCATGCTTCCGGCTCAGGTAGACCACGGGTACCAGCACGGACTGACCATCGACGTCTTCCTTCACCAGCCAGACGATGTCGCGGGTGAGGTCGGCCATCTGCGTGGGCGTCAGGGCCACGCCGACGCTGAGGTGGAAGGTGTCGGCCACTGCGACGGCGTTGTCCATCAACGCGCGGTACTGGTCCAGCGCGTCGGTGTCGGCGGTGAGGAAGCGGCGGCCGGTCAACTGGGTGATCTGGTCCAGTACCTGGCGCTGCTCGTAGAAACCGTCGCCCAGGCGCTTGTCCACGGCCGCCGGGTCGTAGCCCAGGTGGTCGAGCATGTAGTCGCTGCTGAGGAAGTTGGCGTAGTTGGCGAAGCGCGGGTCGGTTTCGACGAGGTAGCTGCTGTCGGGGTTCTTGTGGATGGTGTAGAGGCCCGACTGGGGCAATCCGATGTGGGCATCGGGGCCGGTCAGCGAAGCGACGGTCTGCGGCGCGCCCGGCGTGGCCGTGCCATGATCCGATACACCCGCGGTGCCGGTCGGTGCATCGCCGAGGGCCACGTTGCCGCCCGTCGCGCCGCCCTTGGACACGCTGTCCGTGCCTTTGACGGTACTGCCGGAAACCGTGTCGCCCTTGTCGTTGCCGCCCAGGGCAATGGCGCCCTTGACTGGATGGCTGTCCTTGTTGACGACATTGTTGTAGATGTCGTGGGCGTGAATGCTGACGTCGTTGCCGGCAGTGAGGTGGGCCGAGAGCGTGGGGCCCAGGTCCAGGGTGACGAAGCTGTTGTCGCCATCGGCAGGCGGCTGGGCATTGGTCGTGTCGGAAATCACGCCATCATCAGTGGGATCCCAGCACCAACTGTGGCCAAGGAACCCGCAATGGCTTTCGTGTTCCATCGCGACGGTCACAACCTGGTGATGACTCATCCCCACCGTAGGAGCCAGCGCCACATTGCGCACGGTTTCGCCCCCGATGCTGCCTGTCTCGACGCTTCCCTGCTGACTGACCCGGTTGATGGTCAGGTCACGACCGGCGGAAATGGTCGAGGCGCTATTGAGCAATGATCCATCGAGGCTGATGTCGCGCCCAGCAAGAATACGACTCTGGGCGCTGGTGGCGGTCAGGACCGTGGCGGAAATAACCGTCCACGTATCCACCTGCTTGACCGATGCACCGTCGGCGCATCGGAGCCGGTCACTGGACAGATGGGAACAGTAGTACACGCTTTGCGGACTCTCGGATACTTCCCTCGTATCCGTGTCCGTACGGGTATTGGCCATGCCCGATCCACCGCCACCGGGACCCGTGCCCGGATCACCCGGCTGATCCGGCGGCAGCAGCATCGCCCGCAACAGGTTTGCCTGCGCGTTCCCCGACATCCCTGCCGTTTTGCCATCCCAGCCGACGATGGTGTTGCCGGAGACCTGGAAGGTCTCGAACTTGTAATAGCGGCGCTCGTTGGTGATCTGTTCGGCGGCGATGACGATGTCGCCGTCGGCCTCGATGTCGCCGGAGCGGTTGATGATCTTGCCGCTGCGATCGCCCGCGGCGTTTTTCGCCAGCGTCATGTCGCCCAGGGTGAACAGGCTGGCGTCCTGGTTCAGCAAGGTGCCGCTCACGTACAGGTTAAGGCCGTGCGTCGCGGCGATGAGGGCGGTCTGGTACGGCGTGTTGTCAATCGCGGTGCCCAGATCCGTGCCGTTGGTGAGGCTGCCGGCGTGCGCGGTGATGACGCCGCCCATGATGCTGCCGCTGTTGGTCAGCGTGGCAGCCGTGAGGTCGATGCTGTCACCTTCGATCTTGCCTTGGTTGTCGAGGTCGTGCGTGGCCACGAGCGTCGTGGCGGTGCTGTTGAGGATCGCGCCAGCGGCGTTCGTGAGGCTGGCGGCATGCACGGCCAGCGCATGCACGGCCTCCAGGGTAGTGCCGGTGGCATTGTCGAACTGGCCGCCGACCACGAGGGAAAGGTCGTGGTTGGCCTTGAGGGTGTTGTCGCTGCGGTTGGTATAGTCGCCGGACAGGGTCAGGCTGAGGTCGTAGCCGGCGACGACGCGGCCATCGCCGTCGAGGCCGGCCAGCGTCAGGGTGACGTCGTTGTCGGCATCGAGGTTGCCACCGGTGTTGTCGACCTGGCCCAGGTCGAGATCGAGGTTGCCGCCAGCGCCGACGTTGCCGCCGGCGTTGCCGAGGGTGGCGTCGCCGTGGTCCCATGCAAGATTGCGCGCGGCATAGACGGTGCCGCCCGCATTGTCCAGGCTGGCCAGCGCCAGATCGAGGTCGCGCGTGGCGACCAGGTTGCCGTTGGCGCCATTGGCGAGGCTGGCGGCGTCGACCTGCACGTCGCCCTGGCCGCCGAGGGTGCCGCCCTGGTTGTTGATGGCTCCGCCGATGACGAGCGTGGTGTCGCCCGTGCCCGCATTGGCCAGGCGGCCGGCATGGTTGTCCACGCTGGCGGCGTGCACGGCAAGGGTCGCCCCGGTGTTGCCGGCGCCGGCTTCGATGGTGCCGGAGGCATTGGTCAGGCGGGTGGTGCTGGCGACCATCAGCGAGCCCATGGCCTGCATCTGGCCGCCCGTGTTGTCCAGGCCGCCGCCGGTGGTGGTGACCGACAAGTCGCCGCCGGCGTAAAGCTGGCCCGCATTGGCCAGTTGCGCGGCCTGGAGGCCGACCTCGCCGTTGCCGCCGAGGAAGGCGCCTGAGGCATTGGTCAAGGTGCCGGTCAGGGTGATGGCAAGAGCGTCCTCGCCGGTCGTCTTGACAGCGCCATCGATGCCGTTGACGAGACTACCCGCGGCAATATTCAACGCCGCGGTCGATGCCAGCGTGCCGCCGGTGTTGTCGACCTGGCCCGTTACCGTGACCGCGAGACCGCTGGCGGCCAGTGTGCCGCCGGTATTGTCGAACGTGGCGGCTTGTATCGTCGCAGCCTGGAGCACGCCGATGGTGCCCGTGGCGTTGTCCAAGGTGCCAGCCGCATGAAGGGTCAACGTGCCGTTGCCTGCAATGGTGCCACCGGTGTTGTCGATCCGGCCCCTGCTGGCGAGGGTCAACCGGCCGTCGCCGGCGTGCTGAAGGTTGCCGGCCGTGTTGTCCAGTGCAGCCACGGTCAAGGTCAGGTTGCCGGCATTGGCCGCGAAGAGGCCGTGCGCGTTGTCGAAGGTACCGGCAAGATCGACGCTCAGATCGGCGTCTCCGGTTTGCTCGATCGT
>CAZMMO010000252.1:0-3616 GCA_964567365.1 uncultured Rhodanobacteraceae bacterium
CCGGCGCCACCTTCGTCGAGAACGCCCTGATCAAGGCCCGCCACGCCGCGCGCGCGACCGGGCTGCCGGCGCTGGCCGACGACTCGGGCCTGTGCGTGGCGCACCTGGACGGCGCGCCCGGCCTGTATTCGGCGCGCTATGCCGGCACCCACGGCGACAGCGCCGCCAACAACGCCAAACTGCTCGTCGCGCTCGAGGGCGTACCCGCGGAGCAGCGCCGTGCGTTTTTCATCTGCGTGCTGGTGCTGCTGCGCGATGCCGACGACCCGGCCCCCCTGGTCGCCGAAGGCCGCTGGCACGGCCGCGTGCTGGCTGCCACGCAGGGCGAGGGCGGCTTCGGCTACGATCCGCTGTTCCTGCCCGACAGCCAGGATCGCAGCGCCGCCGAACTGGACCCCGCGCTCAAGAACCGCCTGAGCCACCGCGGCCAGGCCCTGGCCGCCCTGCGCCAGGCGCTGGATGCCGCCACCTGATCGCATGCCATCGTCCATACCCCCGACCCACCTCATCGTCATCCCATGACGACTTCCCCTTCCCTGCCGCTGGCGCTTTACGTACACATGCCCTGGTGCGTGAAGAAATGCCCGTACTGCGACTTCAACTCGCACGGCCTGCGCGGCGAGCCGGACTACGCGGGGTACGTCGACTCCCTGCTGGCCGACCTCGACGGCGACATCGACGATTTCGGCGACGCGTTGCGCGGGCGCCCCATTGTCAGCGTGTTTTTCGGCGGCGGCACGCCGAGCCTGTTCGCACCGAAGCAGGTCGGCCGCTTCCTCGCTGGCGCCCGTGCGCGCCTGCCCTTTGCCGACGACTGCGAAATCACCCTGGAGACCAACCCCGGCACCGTCGAGCACGGGCGCTTCGAGGATTATCGCGCCGCCGGCGTGAATCGCCTGTCCTTCGGCATCCAGAGTTTCGACGACGACAAGCTGCGGCGCCTGGGCCGCATCCATTCGGCCGCCGAAGCCGAAGCCGCGGTCGGGCTGGCGCGCGCCGCCGGCTACGAAAACTTCAACCTGGACCTGATGTACGCCCTGCCCGGCCAGACGCCCGAAGGCGCCCTGGCGGACGTGGAGCGCGCGCTTGCGCTCGCGCCCGCGCACATCTCGCACTACCAGTTGACGATCGAACCCAACACCGCCTTCGCCGTGCACCCGCCACCGCTGCCGGACGACGATGCCGCCTGGGACATGCAGGAAGCTTGTCAGGCCCGCCTGGCCGCGGCCGGTTACGCGCAATACGAGGTATCGGCCTATGCGCAAGACGGCCGGCGTTGTGTGCACAATCTCAATTACTGGGCTTTCGGCGACTACCTCGGCATCGGTGCGGGTGCGCACGCAAAGGTGACGGGGCCCGGGTCCCGGATCCCGGATCCCGATATTCGGCGGCGCTGGAAGATTCGCCAGCCTCTGGCCTACATGAAAAACGCCGCCGGTGCCGCACGCGTGGCGGGCGAACAGGACGTCCGCGCCGACGAGTTGCCGTTCGAATACATGTTGAACGCATTGCGACTGGTCGACGGCACGCCGATCGGGCAGTTTGCCGTACGCACCGGCCTGCCCCTGACCGCCATCGAAGATCGCCTGGCCGAAGCCCGCCGGCGCGACTGGATCGAGGACGACCCGCGCCGCCTGCGCGCCACGCCGCTCGGTCAGCGTTTCCTCAACGACGTCATCAGCCTTTTCATGGTGTGAAAACCCGCCGCTTTCCCGCAGACGGTGACATCGCCTGCGGTTGGCAGCGGCAGCGGTGGCGCGCGATGATAGGCGGGCAACGCGCCATGCAAGGCGCGGCCCTTCGATTCTCGCCCACGGGTCCGCACTGCGCGCGATTCCGTGGCGCCCAAGCTGCCCAGGAGTCCGCATGAACGACATTGCCTCCCTCTACGCCGAACACCTGGCCTGCGTGCGTCAGCACAGCGACGCCGCGCTCGAGGCCGCCGGTCGCGACACCCTGGCGATCGCCGCCGGTCGCCCGTTGCCAAAATTCCTGGACGACCAGGATTTCCCGTACGCCGCGCACCCGTATTTCAAGCACTGGCTGCCGCTCGCCGAAGCGCCGGGAAGCTGGATCGTCTACACCCCCGGCAAGAAACCGCGCCTGCTGTTCATGCAACCGCAGGATTTCTGGCACCCGGTTCCGGAAGCTCCCGCCGGCTATTGGGTCGACCACTTCGAGATCGTGCCGGTGGGCACCGTCGAGGCACTGGCCCGGCAGTTGCCGAAGGACCCGGCCGGATGCGCCATCATCGGCCAGACGCAGGACGCGGTGGGCGAATTCGTGCCCGACAATCCGCAGGCGGCGATGGCCCACCTCGACTACCGGCGCGCCTGGAAAACGCCCTACGAAGTGACGCTGATGCGCGAGGCCAACCGCATCGGCGCGCATGCGCACAAGGCCGCCGAAGCCGCCTTCCGCGCCGGCGAAAGCGAGTTCGGTATCCACATGGCCTACCTGCACAGCGCCATGCAGCTCGACGCGGAGCTGCCGTACCACAGCATCGTCGCCCTCAACAACCACGGTGCGGTGCTGCACTACGACCGCTTCGACCGCGCTCCGCCGGCCACCAGCCTGACCATGCTGATCGATGCCGGCGCCAGCCATGCCGGCTACGCCAGCGACATCACGCGCACCTGGGCCACGCCCGAGGCCGCCGAATTCCAGGCCCTGATCGACGCCATGGACAGCAACCAGCGCGAACTGGCATCACGCGTGAAAAAAGGCCAGGACTACCGCGAACTGCACCTGCACGCGCATCACCTCGTGGCCGGGCTGCTCAAGGAACACGATTTTCTGCGCATGTCGCCCGATGAAGCCGTCGCCGGCCACGTCACCAACACCTTCTTCCCACACGGCCTGGGCCACCTGATCGGCGCCCAGGTGCACGACGTGGGCGGCTTCCAGAAAAGTCCCGACGGCGGCCGCATCGATCCACCCGAAGGCCAGCCCTTCCTGCGCCTGACGCGCACCCTCGAACCGGGCATGGCGGTCACCATCGAACCGGGCCTGTATTTCATCGACATGCTGCTGGAACGGTTGCAGGCAAGACCCGAGGGCAAGCGCGTCAACTGGGACAAGGTCGATGCCTTCCGCCGGTACGGCGGCATCCGCATCGAGGACGATGTGGTGTGCACGGAGGGGGAGCCGGAGAACTTGACGCGGGATGCGTTCGAGGGGCGAGGGACGAGGGGTGAGTAGCGGGGGCGCGAAAATCGAACGTCGTGGTGCCGGGCCCGGCATCGGACAATGGCCCGCGAGAACCGCCGGCCATACCGGTCTTGCCTCGGGATGGAATTGTCGCGCTCCCGCTACCTGTCCCCCTGCACAAACAAGCCCTGGCCCCCAGGCCAGCGCTCTCACCCCTCCGCAAGCAGGGCCTCCACGGCCGAGGCCTCGCTGGGCATGGCGCCGGTCAGCACCTCGTGGCCGTCGCGGGTGACGGCCACGTCGTCCTCGATACGGATGCCGATGCCGCGCCAGCGCGCGGCCACGCTGGTGTCGTCCGGCTGCACGTAGATGCCCGGTTCCACGGTCAGCACCATGCCCGCTTCCAGCACCCGCGACTGGCCGTCGACGCGGTAGTCGCCCACGTCGTGCACGTCCAGGCCCAGCC
>CAZMMO010000253.1:0-3591 GCA_964567365.1 uncultured Rhodanobacteraceae bacterium
TGCTGGGCCTGCCGCTGGCCGAGGCCGCGCGCATGGCGTCCACCTATCCGGCCGACTTTCTCGGCCTGGAAGCCACGCACGGCCGCATCGCCACCGGCTACCGCGCCGACTTCAGCGTGCTCGACGACGACTTCCGCGTACGCGAAACCTGGATCGGCGGGCAGTACGAGATCGTTGCCGCGTAGGAGCGCACCCGGGCGCGACAGCATCAGCGTTCCATGAGCCTTGAGGCTGTCGCGCCCAGGTGCGCTCCTACGCGCGGTGGGTGGTGGATTCGGCTTTCGTGGACGGCAATGTTCGTGACGTCCGGCACCCTGCCTTTCGTCACTCCCGGACTTGTTGCACACGTGCCGGCGCTCCGTTGCAGGCATGCTGCGCGACATGAATGTCTTCACGTTTCTGCTGCGGCGTCCGGCCGGCCTGATCCTGCTGGCCGCCGGGTTGTGCCTGGCGGGGGTGTTGAGTTATGCGCGGCTGGGCGTGGCGCCCCTGCCGCAGATGGATTTTCCGATGGTGGTCGTGGTGGCCAATCTGCCCGGTGCCAGCGCGCAGACCATGGCGGCCACGGTCACGGCGCCGCTGGAGCGCCACCTGGGCAGCATCGCCGGCCTGGCCAGCATGCGTTCGACCAGCAGCGAGGGTTCGACGTTCATCCGGTTGCGGTTCAACCTCGACCGTGACGTGGACGATGCGGCGCGGGACGTGCAGGCCGCCATCAACGCGTCCACGGAGGATCTGCCGCGCAACCTGCCGCAGCAGCCGACGTACTTCAAGTTCAACAGCAACAACATCCCGCTGCTGTTGCTGACGCTGACATCGCCCACGGAGGCCCCGGACGAACTCTACCGGCAGGCCGAGCTGGTGGTCGCCCCGAGCGTGGCCCGGGTCGAAGGCGTCAGCCGCGTGCAGGTATCGGGTGCCAGCGCTCCCGGCGTGCGCGTGGAGCTTGACCTGCATGCGTTGACCGCACTGCATCTGTCGGCCAACCAGGTGCGCAACGCGCTGGTCGCGGCCAACGTCACCTCGCCGCAGGGGACGCTCAGCGACGGCCATCGCAACCTCCTGGTCACGGCCAACGACCAGCTGCACACCGCGGCCGACTTCGCCGGCCTGGTGATCGCCGTGAATGACGGCAAGCCGATTCACCTGCGTGACGTCGCCAAGGTGTTTGCCGGTCCGCAGGACCCGTATGCCGGTGCCTGGTACAACGGCCAGCGCGCGGTGGTGCTGCAGGTCCAGAAGCATCCCGGCGCCAATGCCGTGGCCGCGGTGGCGCGCATCAAGGC
Source organism: uncultured Rhodanobacteraceae bacterium (assembly GCA_964567365.1). Classification (GTDB taxonomy): domain Bacteria; phylum Pseudomonadota; class Gammaproteobacteria; order Xanthomonadales; family Rhodanobacteraceae; genus Oleiagrimonas. The sequence goes on from CAZMMO010000253.1 coordinate 1,287, forward strand.
GCAGTTGCCGGCACTGGCCGCCGCGCTGCCGGTGTCGGCGCACATCCATCCGGTCCTCGACCTCACCGCCACGACCAGGGCCTCGGTGCACGAGGTCGAGCTGACCCTGCTGGTGTCGGTCGTCATGGTGGTGCTGGTGATGTTGCTGTTCCTGCGCCGCGGCGACATCACGGCGATCGCTTCGCTCAGCGTGCCGTTGTCGCTGGCCGGCGCCCTCGTGGTGATGTGGATGCTGGGCTATACCCTCAACAACCTGTCGCTGATGGCGCTGGTGATCTCGATCGGGTTCGTGGTCGACGACGCCATCGTGGTCACCGAGAACATCACGCGCTACACCGAGGCCGGCGTGCAACCGTTCCCGGCGGCCGTCGCCGGGCTGAAGGAAATCGCCTTCACCGTGGTTTCGATCACGGTGTCGTTGCTGGCCGTGTTCATGCCGCTGCTGTTCGACAACGGCATGATGGGCATGATCCTGCGTGAGTTCTCGGTGACGCTGGCCGCGGCGGTGGTCATTTCCGCCCTGGTCTCGCTGACCATCACGCCCACCTTGTGCGCGCATTACCTGCGCGCGCAGCGGCAACGTCCGCCCTCGCGCTGGCAGGTACAGCTGGAGCGCTTCGACAAGTACCTGCTGCGCATCTATGCGCGCATGCTGGAGTGGGCCTTGCGCCACCGCCGCCTGATGCGCTGGCAGCCGGCGCTGCTGCTGGCGGCGACCGTGGTGCTGGCCATGCTGGTGGTGAAGACGTCGGGGGTTCGGATCATGCCCGACGAGGATACCGGCATGGTGCGGGTGCAGGTCACGGCCGACGCCAATATCGCGCCGGTCCTGATGCACCACAAGTTGCAACAGGTGGCGCACCTGCTCGGCGCCGATCCGGCGGTGCGGGACACGACCGCGATACTGGGCGGCAATTTCGGTGGCGCGGTCGGCAATACCGGCAGTATTTTCATCGACCTCAAGCCCTATGGGTACGGACCGGCGGATCGTCACCTGCGTGGCGAAGCCATGATCGCGCGCCTGCGCAAGCGCGTCGCGGGCCTGCCTGGTGCCGAGGTCAGCATCCGCATGGTCCAGTTCATCGGCGGCGGTGGCGGCAACGGCGGTACCCAGCACAGCTTCCAGCTGCGCGCCGATCGCGGTGACGGACTGGGCGCGGCCAGCGAGCGAGTGGTCCATGCCCTGCGCAAGTTGCCCGAGCTGCGCGACGTGGACAGCGATTACGACGTCAGCGGACTGGAGCAGAAGGTGGTGGTCGATCGCCAGCAGGCGGCGCGTGCGGGCGTTTCCATGGCGGACGTGGAAACCGCCCTGTACAACGCCTTCGGACGCCATCCGGTATCCACCATCTATTCCGGCGTCGAGCAGGCCAGCGTGGTGCTCAGCGCCGATCCGCAGCAGACGGCCAGTGCCGCGGCGTTGCAGCGCGTGCATGTACGCAACCGGCGTGGCGGCATGGTGCCGTTGTCGCAGTTCGCGCATGTCGGCCTGGACTCGGTGCCGCCGCAGATCAGCCGGCGCAACCAGGTGCAGGTGGTCAACATCGGCTACAACCTGGCCCAGGGCGTGGTGGCGGGCAAGGCCGAGAACCTGATCCAGCAGACGGTCGCCAACCTGCGCCTGCCGGGCGACGTGCGGGCCGACTTTTCCGGCCTTGGCCTCGACGTCGACAGCGTGAAGTCCAATTCCCTGATGCTGTTGATCGCCGCGGTGGTCGTGATGTACGTGGTGCTGGGCATGCTGTACGAAAGCCTGCGCCATCCGCTGACCATCCTGTCGACCTTGCCGGCGGCCGGTGCCGGTGCCTTCCTGGCGCTGCTGGTGACCGGCACGCCGTTGTCGGCCGTGGCCGTGATCGCGTTGCTGCTGCTGATCGGCATCATCAAGAAGAACGCCATCCTGCTGGTGGACTTTGCCCTGACGGGGGAGCGCGACCGTGGCCAAGATCCGGTCGAAGCCATCCGCGAGGCGGCGCTGGTGCGCTTTCGCCCGATCCTGATGACGACCCTGGTGGCGATGGGAGCGGCACTGCCGCTGGCGATCGGTTTCGGTGTCGGTTCGGAAATGCGCCAGCCGCTGGGCATTGCCGTGATCGGCGGCCTGTTCGTGTCGCAGTTGCTGACGCTGCTGTCCACGCCGGCCATTTACCTGGGCCGTCATGACCGCCTTGCGCGCAAGGCCGCACGCCAGGCGCGGCGCGCCGAACGCGGGCGCAAGCGGCTGCTGGCGAAAGGGTAAGGTGGGCGCTGCCCGCCGAACGATCCGCCCAAATCCGCTGTTGTGTAGGAGCGCACCCGGGCGCGA
>CAZMMO010000254.1:0-3585 GCA_964567365.1 uncultured Rhodanobacteraceae bacterium
CGGCGCCGCCCAGTTCCTCGCCCCACCAGTTGAGCTTGGCGGCGGCCACCTGCGGTTCGCTGATGCCGTAGGTGGCCGTGATCAGCTCGTGTTCCAGCGCGCCCAGTGCCAGCACGGTGTCGCGTTGCGCCGCGCGCAGGAAGACCATGGCCTGGTGCCGCGCGGGGCGTGCCGCCAGCCATTTGTCGGTGTAGCTGTGGAGCGTCGGGTCGGTCATGCGGGAACGTCGAGTCCGAGCAGGCTGGTCAACTGGTCGGGTCGGTCGAGGACCCGGTCGGCGCCCCAGGTATGCGGATCGTCGCCGCCCAGATAGCCCCACGCGGCGGCGACGGTGTACAGGCCGGCAGCGCGCCCGGCCTGGATGTCGCGCGGGTCGTCGCCCACGAAGATGGCTTCCGCGGGCGCGATGTCCGCTTCCCGGCAGGCGTGCAATACCGTGGCCGGATCGGGCTTGCGCACGGGCAGGGTGTCCCCGGCCACCACGCTGGCCGCGCGCTCGAGCAGGCCCAGGTGTTGCAGCAGGGGGCGGGTGAGAAAGCCGGGCTTGTTGGTGACGATGCCCCACGGGATGCGCTCGGCCTCCAGCGCGTCGAGCAGTTCGTCCACGCCTTCGAAGGGTGCGGACATTTCGCCCATGACCGTGGCGTACAGGGCCAGGAAGCGCGGCGAGTGTTCGGCCAGGGAGGCGGCATTCGCGTCCGGCCACACGGTTCTCAGCACCGCGCCGGCGCCGCGCGAGACGACCTCGCGCACCGTGGCGAAGGGCGGAACGGCGATGCCGATCCGGGCGCCATAGGCCTGCAGGGCGGCGTAGGCGCCGGGGGCGCTGTCGAGCAGGGTGCCGTCGAGGTCGAACAGCACGCCCGAAGGAGGGTTGGGCAAGGGGATCATGCGGGTTTGCGTGCGCTGAGCAGGTAGTTGACGGCGGTGATCCGGGTCAGCCGGGCCTTGCGCGTGAGCGGGTTGTAGGCCATGCCGCTGACGTCGGTCACCTGCAGGCCTTCGTGGCGCAGCAGGCGGGCCAGTTCGGAGGGCTTGAGGAACTGGCGGTAATGATGCGTGCCGCGCGGCAGCATGCGCACCAGGTATTCGGCGCCGAGGATGGCGGCGCCGAAGGCGGCCGGCGTGCGGTTGAGCGTGGACAGGAAAAGCTGTCCACCGGGTTTCGTCATCGCGGCCAGGTCGGCCACCAGGGCGGCCGGGTCGGGCACGTGTTCGATCAGTTCCATGCAGCACACGACATCGAAGCCGCCGGGCTCGGCGGCGGCCAGGTCGCTCGAGGACTGCACGCGGTAGTCCACCGTCAGGCCCGATTCGTGCAGGTGCATGCGAGCCACGTCGATGACCGCCTGGCCCAGGTCGATGCCGACCACTTCGGCGCCGGCCCGGGCCAGCGTTTCGCTGAGCAGGCCACCGCCGCAGCCGACGTCGGCGACGCGGGCCCCGTGCAGGTCGACGTGCGCGGCGATGTAGCGGGCGCGCACGGGATTGAGGTCGTGCAGCGGACGCGATTCGCCGTCGGGGTCCCACCAGCGCGCGGCCAGATCCTCGAAGCGGGCGATTTCGGCAGGGTCGACGTTGCTGGCGGACATGGGCAAAAGCGAAGCGGGGAATCGCGTCATGATAACGCAGGCCGTCCGTTGCGCCGCGCCACGATGGAACATGTCTGTGTAGGAGCGCACCCGGGCGCGACAGCCTCAAGGCTCATTGGACGCTGAGGCTGTCGCGCCCGGGTGCGCTCCTACCATCAAGCGGGGGGTCCGTTCGCGAGCAGCGACAAGATGGTGTTTCATGCCGGTTCGACGTTGGCGATGCGGTCGTGCCAACGCAGGGTTCTGGCCTTGAGGGCGTCCAGGTCCATGCGCACGAGCTGCCGGTCGGCCAGCAGCCGCTGTCCGGCGATCCAGGTGTCGCTGACCAGGTGGCGGCCGCAGGCGTAGACCAGTTGCGAGACCACGTCGTACAGCGGCGTGGTCTCCAGCTCGTTCATGCGCACGGCGGCCAGGTCAGCCTGTTTGCCGGGGACGATCGAGCCGATGTGCTGGTCCAGGCCACAGGCGCGGGCGCCGCCGAGGGTGGCCGCGTGCAATGCCGCGTGCGCGCCAAAGGCGTCGGCGCGGCCGGCCACGGCCTTGGACAACAGGGCGGCGGTGCGCATCTCGCCGAACATGTCCAGGTCGTTGTTGGAGGCGCAGCCGTCGGTGCCGATGGCGACGTTGATGCCGGCCTGGTGAATTTTTTCGACCGGACAGAAGCCGGAGGCCAGCTTGAGGTTGGATTCGGGACAGTGCACCACCGAAACGCCGGCCTCGGCGCAGGCGGCGATGTCGGCGTCGCTGGCCGCGGTCATGTGCACGGCCACCAGGTGGTCGTTGACCAGGCCCAGCTTCTGCAGCCGCTGCATCGGGGTCAGGCCGTGGTCGCGCTTGCTGTCGGCCACTTCCTGGGCGGTTTCCAGCAGGTGCAGGTGCACGGGCAGGTCGAGCTGGTCCGAGAGCACGCGGATGCGTTCGAAGCTTGCGTCGGGCACGGTGTAGGGCGCGTGCGGCACGAAGGCCGTGGTCAGCAGTTTTTCACCGCGCAACTGGTCGTGCACGGCCAGGGCGCGCTCGAAGTATTCGTCCTGGGTCTTGGCCCAGGCGCTGGCGAAGTCGATCACCGGCAGGCCGACGCAGGCGCGGAAGCCCAGGCGCTTGTAGGTGGCCGCGATGACGTCGGGAAACAGGTAGTTCTCGTTGGCGCAGGTGGTGCCGCCGCGCAGCATCTCGGCCACGGCCAGTTCGATGCCGTCGCGGATGAATTCCGGGCCCATCACGCGGGCTTCCACGGGCCAGATGTGTTCCTGCAGCCAGGTCATCAGCGGCAGGTCGTCGGCCACGCCGCGCAGCAGGGTCATGGGGTTGTGCGTGTGCGCGTTGACCAGACCGGGGATCAGCGCGTGCTCGGGCAGCGCGATGGTCTCGTGCGCCGTGTAGGCGGCACGCGCGGCCTCGATCGGCAGCACGGCGACGATGCGGTCGGCCTGGATGGCCACGGCGTGGTTTTCCAGCACTGCGGCGTCGGGCTCCACCGGGATGACCCAGCGGGCTTCGATCAGTTGGTCGACAGCTTGCGGCGGCATGGACATGGTCGTTGATGCTGGAAGGGCCGAGGACTGGGGACGATGCTGGCGGCTTTTTCGCCCCTCGCCCCTCGTCCCTCGTCCCTAAAAATCACTTCACCCGGCTGACGTATTCGCCGCTGCGGGTATCGACCTTGATCACCTCGTCCTGGCCGACGAACAGCGGCACGCGGACCACTGCGCCGGTCTCCAGCTTGGCCGGTTTGCCGCCGCCGCCGGAGGTGTCGCCGCGCACGCCGGGATCGGTCTCGGTGATCTTCAGCTCGACGAAGTTGGGCGGGGCGATTGAGATCGGGCGTCCGTTCCACAGCGTCACCACGCATTCCTCCTCGCCCTTGAGCCATTGCGCGGCGTCGCCCATGGCGCTCTTGTCGGCCTGGTGCTGTTCGAAGCTGGTCGGTTCCATGAAATGCCAGAACTCGCCGTCGGAGTACAGAAACTGCATGTCGGTGTCGATCACGTCG
>CAZMMO010000255.1:0-3554 GCA_964567365.1 uncultured Rhodanobacteraceae bacterium
CGCCGTGCAGGCCGCCGGACACCTTGTAGGAATTGTCGTCGAACTTGCCGCCGGCATGCAGCACCGTCATGACCACTTCAGCCGTCGACCGCTTCTCCTCGGGATGCATGCCCACGGGGATGCCGCGACCGTTGTCTTCGATACTGGCCGAGCCATCCTCGTGCAAGGTCACGACCACGCGGTCGCAATACCCCGCCAGGGCCTCGTCGATGGAGTTGTCCACCACCTCGAACACCATGTGGTGCAGGCCGGTGCCGTCATCCGTGTCGCCGATGTACATGCCGGGACGCTTGCGCACCGCTTCCAGGCCCTTGAGGACCTTGATGCTGTGGAAATCGTAAGCCTTGCCGTCCGCTGCGGGTTGGGTCATGGGAACCTCACGGCCGCCGGATGCGGCCTGAATGGATATTCCCCGAATTATAGCATTTTCAGCCCTTTAACCGCTGCACCGAAAATCCGGAGCGTGGCTCATCCCGGCCTGGTGACGGGAGCGATTCGTCCCTGTTCCACGTGGAACACCATGGCGTCATGCCGCGGCGAAAGGGCTCCCGGCGTGGTCCCGGTCACGAAGATCTGGGCCTCGCCATCGAGCACGAGGTCGAGGACGGCCTGTTGGCGGGTTGCATCCAGTTCCGAGGCCAGATCGTCCAGGCAAACCACGGGCCATTCCTGGTGGCAAGCCGCATGTACGCGCGCCTGGGCCATCACGCAGGCCAGGGCGCACAGTTTTTCCTGGCCGCGCGAAAAATGTTCCCGCCGCGGCGCCCCTTCGAAGCCCGGCTGCCAATCGGCGCGATGGACTCCCTGCGTGGTGTGTCCGCGCTGGCGATCGCGTTCGCGATTGGCCTGCAATACTTCGAGCAGAGGCCGCTGGGGATCCCATCCGCGCCGGTACTGCAGCTGCAGTTTTCCCAGGTCGGACAGCCAGATCCCGCAGATGTCCCGCAATTCCGGCTCGAAGGCCTTTAGATAACGCTGGCGGCAGGCATCGATGCCCGTCGCCGCCTGATCCATTTCCTTCTCCCAGGGTTCCAACAAGGAACTCGCGGGGTATTCCGACGCGCGCAGCAAAACGTTGCGCTGCTTCAGGGCACGACGATATCGCTGCCAGGTGGCAAGAAAGCCCTGTTCCACGTGGAACACGCCCCAATCGAGAAACCGCCGACGCTCTTCCGCGGGGCCCGCAATCAGGGCGTGACTGCCGGGTTCGAAACACACGACGGCGCAGTGACGGATCAGTTCGCTGAGCCGGGAGGCATCCGCACCGTCGATGCGAATCTCCCAGCGCCCGGGTTCACGCCCCAGGCCCAGCCGGTGCACACGCCCCGCCCGATCCGCGATTTCCCCGTACACGTGCATTTTCCGCGTGCCACGATGCAGCAAGGTATCGTTGGAGCCGCTGCGGAAAGAGCGCCCATAGGAAAGCAGATAGGCTGCCTCCAGGAAACTGGTCTTGCCTGCCCCGTTGGGGCCCAGCAGCAGATTGAGGCCGGGACCGGGCCGGACGTCAACCACGTCCAGGCAACGCAGTCCGTCCACGCGCAGCCGCTCAATTCTCATGGCGGCGCGATGTTGCCGGGTCCGGACAGCAAAACGCCGGGACCACCAAGGATGCCCGGCGCCCCTTGTTCATGCCAGGAGTCCCTCACAGACGCAGGGGCATGATGACATGCCGCGCGCGCTCGTCGTCGCTGCCCTGGATGAGGCAACTCGACTGCGCATCGCGCAGGTTGAGACGGACCCGTTCACTGTCCAGTGCGGACAGGGCGTCCATCAGATAGCCGACATTGAAGCCCACGGAAAGCTCGTCCACGTGGGTATCGGCCTCCAGGTCCTCGACCGCCTCTTCCTGCTCCGGATTGTGGGCAACGATACGCAGGTTCCCGGGGCCGACTTCCAGCTTCACGCCGCGGTATTTCTCGTTGGACAGGATCGCGGCGCGTTGCAGGGCCATGCGCAAGGTATCGCGCGGCAATTCCACCACCTTGTCGGCGCCGATGGGAATGACCGCCTCGTAATCCGGGAACCGCCCGTCGATCAGCTTCGAGGTGAAAACCACGTTGCCGCGATGGACGCGCAGATGGTTGCGCCCGAACTCCAGTTCGACCTCACCGTCACCGCTGTCGAACATGCCGGCCAGTTCGAGCACGCCCTTGCGGGGAATGATCACCTGGCGCCGGGTCCCCGCCCCGGTGGCCGCGTCCGTCTCAGCCAGCGCGAGACGGTGCCCGTCCGTGGCCACGCAGCGCAGATGGCCTTCCTCCAGTTCCAGCAGCAGGCCGTTGAGGTAGTAACGCACGTCCTGGTTGGCCATGGCAAAAGCCGTGCGGTCCATCAGCTGCTTGAGTACGGACTCGGGCAGCGTCACCTTTTCGACCACCTCGATGGTGTCGACGGTGGGGAACTCGCTGGCCGGCAAGGTGGCCAGCGTGAAACGGCTGCGGCCCGCGCTGAGCTGGGCGCGGTCCCCGTTCAATTTCAGGGTGATGGAGACGCCGTCGGGCAAGGCCCGCACGATGTCGAACAGCTTGCGTGCCGGCACCGTGGTCTCGCCTTCGGCGACTTCCTCGGCCTGGGCCGAAGCCACCATTTCCACTTCCAGGTCGGTACCGCTGACGGAAAGATCCTCGCCCTGCGTGCGCAGCAGGAAATTGGCCAGCACCGGCAGGGTCTGGCGGCGCTCGATGACGCCGACCACCTGCTGCAGCGGTTTCAGCAACGCCTCACGTTGGATACGAAATTGCATGCCTTGAGCCCCTTGTGGCCACCCTTCTTCCTTTTTCTTTTAGGAGGATATGGTGGTGGTAGTAGTGCCTGTGTGTAGGTGAACGGTGCGGTATTTCTTATTGAATTCAATGAGTTGAGAAGAATTTTCCGGTGCGTGACCGTGCGGCTGGCGCGTGCGCTTCCTGTGGATAACTCGAACCGGACGAACAAGCCACAGGATATCCACAGCTTGTCAGCCCGTCAGTATACGGATCAACTGCTCCCAATCCTGCTTCATGCGGATGTCTTTTTCCATCAGGGCGCGGATCGTGCGGCAGGCGTGCAGCACGGTGGTGTGGTCGCGCCCGCCGAACGCCTCGCCGATCTCGGGCAGGCTGTGCTCGGTCAGTTCCTTGGCCAGGGTCATGGCCATTTGCCGGGGCCGGGCCAGCGAGCGCACGCGGCGCTTGGACAGCAGGTCGGACAGGCGCACCTGGTAATAGTCGGCCACGGTTTTCTGGATGTTGGGAATGGTGACCGCCATGGCGTGCGTGCTCAGCAGGTCACGCAGGGTTTCCTGGGCGAAATCGGCGGTGATGGGCCGATTGAAAAAATGCGCGCGGGCGGCCAGGGTGTTGAGGGCGCCTTCCAGGTCGCGCACGTTGGAGCGGATGCGTTTGGCCAGCAGCATGGCCACGTCTTCGGGCATGGCCATGCCCTTCTCGTGCGCCTTGGACAACAGGATCGCGGCGCGGGTCTCGAAATCCGGCGGTTCGATCGCCACCGACAGGCCCCAGCCCAGGCGCGACTTCAGGCGCGGCTCGAGCTTGTCCACCTCCTTGGGGTAG
>CAZMMO010000256.1:0-3547 GCA_964567365.1 uncultured Rhodanobacteraceae bacterium
CGCTGGTGGCCGAATTCGGCGGCCTGTCCGCCGACCACCTGGAATGCCTGGACGAGGACGGCGTGCGGGCCATGGCCGCCGCCGGTACCGTGGCCACCCTGCTCCCCGGTGCCTTCTACGCGCTGCGCGAAACCCGCCTGCCGCCAATCGAATCCCTGCGCAGACACGGCGTACCCATGGCCGTCGCCACCGATCTCAACCCCGGCACTTCGCCCCTGCTGTCGCTGCGCCTGGCCATGGGCATGGCCTGCACGCTGTTCCGCCTGACTGCGGAAGAAGCCTTGCGCGGCGTCACCGTCCATGCCGCACGCGCGCTGGGCCTGGACGACCGCGGCACGCTGGCGCCCGGCCAGCGCGCTGACCTGGTCCTGTGGCATGCGCGCGAACCGGCCGAACTGGCCTACTGGATCGGCGGGCCGCTGGCGCGAAGAGTCATCGTTGCGGGGCGGTCCGTCGTCTGACCGCGGCCGCATGCGGCCCGCGCATGATCAGACCGCAGCCATCCGGAACGCCTGGACGTGTTCAGGTCGACGTGCGCCGACGCGTGGTCTTGCGCGCCGTCGGACGCGTGCCGGTCGGAGCGGCAACGCTCTTGCCACGCGCCTGATGTGGCCGCACGTTGCCATGGCTTCCGCGGTAAATCTTGCCGCGGCGGGTTTTCCTGTCACCTTTGCCCATGAGTATCTCCCGGGTTGCGGATCGGGTTGCGGATGCCGGCAAGGACATCCATTTCATTGGATGGCAGACGTCGCGCAAAGGTTCCCCCACCGGCGGTCACGGGTGCCCGTAGCCGCCAGTGTCATCGTGGTCGGGGCAGTCTCCGGGCTCGATCTGCACGGTGGCATGGTCGACCGCGTAGCGCTCGCTGAGCACCCGCTTGATGGCGCGCATCACCGCCGGCCCGTCGGCGTCGGCACGCAACCCGGCATGCAGCGTGGCCATGCGCGAACCGGAGGCCAGTTGCCACACATGCAGGTGGTGCACGTCGCAGATGCCGTCGTGCGCACCACGCAGCACCTCCAGCATCGCGTCCGTCTCCAGCCCCTCGGGCACGCCTTCGAGCAGGATGTGTACCGAGCGGCGCAACAACTGCCACGCGCTGCGCAGGATCAGCAGTGCCACCAGGATCGACAAGGCCGGATCGGCGCGCAGCCAGCCCAGCCAACCCACCAGCAGGGCCGCCACCACAGCGGCCACCGACCCCAGCAGGTCACCCAGCACGTGCAGGCTGGCCGCGCCCATGTTGACGTCGTCCGGGTCATGGTGGTGCAGCATCCGCAAGACCAGCACGTTGACGGCCAGACCGGCCAGGGCCACCCAGAACATCACGCCGGACAGGATCGGGCGCGGCTCCAGCAATCGCTCGACCGCCTCCACCAGGATGAAAACGATCAGGGCAAGCTGCAGCAGCGCGTTCACGAAACCGGCCAACACTTCGGCCCGCCCGTAGCCATAGCTGCGCCGCGCATCGGCCGGCCGGTGCGCCATCCACGCCGCCGCAAAGGCCAGCAGCAGGGCCAACGCATCCACCAGCATGTGCACCGCGTCGGCCAGCAGGGCCAGCGAGCCCGACCACCAGCCGCCCACCGCCTCCAGCAGCAGCATGACCAGGGTCAGCAAAAACGCCAGCAACAGGCGGTTCTCGCGCCGGTTTTCGTGGTCATGGCGGTGGGCATGCACGGCTTCCATGGCGGCATGCTAGGCAGTGGACATCGCGTTACACAATCACGCCGGCAACGGCCCTGGCACTGCCTCACGGCTCAAGACGCGCAGACGCAGCCCTGCCGCGAGTACTTCAGGTTGCACAGGTGGGCGCAGGCCAGCAGCACCCCTCCGGTCACGACCAGGATGCTGTGGGCCACCACGGCGGTATCCAGGTCGACGCAGATCCCGGCCAGCAGCAGAAGCAATCCCGGCAGGGCCAGCATCCACGGCACGAGGCGGCGATGGCGGCGCCAGCCTCCCAACAGCACCACCGTGGCCAGCGTGGCCGCGGCGAGCACGAATCCGCGCTCGAAGGCGCGGCCGGCCAGAAACTGCAGGCCCACCAGCGGCAGCAGGGCCAGCACGAAGGGCAAGGCGGCGCAGTGCAAGGCACACAACGACGATGCCGTGGCGCCGATACGGTCGGCGATGTGCCACCAGCGCGAAGAAGGAGAAGAACGGGACATGCAGGACCACCCGCGGAAGATGGTGTCAATGTTACCTTATAACATTAAGGGACAACAACCGGGGTACACGGCCTCGCGCCCGAAACCGCCGCCGTCCGGTACGTCCCGTCGGCACGGGCCGGTATGCCGGCCCGCGCATCGGCCCCGATGGCAGGGCGATGGCAGGGCGCCTCAAGGCTCCCGACAATGCTTGCACACGCCATGCACTTCCAGCGTCTGCGCGCGCGCGCGAAAGCCCAGCCGGCGGGCCTGCGACTCGATCAGTTCGGCTACGTGCTCGTCGCAGACCTCGACGGCGCTGTCGCACACGTCGCAGATCAGGAACGGCACCTGGTGCGCCTCGGTCGGATGCGGGCAGGACACGAAGGCGTTGATCGACTCGAGCTTGTGGATGAAGCCCTGTTCGAGCAGGAAATCCAGCGCCCGGTACACCGTGGGCGGCGCGGCATTGCCGTGCACGTCGCGCAGCTGGTCGAGCAGATCGTAGGCCTTCACCGGCTTGTCCGAATCGGCCACCAGTTCCAGCACCTCGCGTCGCAGCGGCGTCAGGCGCAGGGCCCGCTCGCGGCAGGCGCGTTCGACTTCGCGTACGTAGCCCCTGGCGTCGGGATGACGATGATGCGGTTTGGATTTGCCGGCAACCATGTATCCAAGATGCGGCCTCGACGCGGGCAATGCAAGCCCGTTCCGCCCGGCCACCCGGACTCCCGGCGTCAGGCGCAGGCCGTGCGGGCAAGTTCGAGGGCGGCGTCGATGCGCGCCAGGGCGGTATCGCGGCCGCACAGGTAGATGGTGTCCTCGATGGAGGGCGACACCTGGGTGCCGGTCATGGCCACACGCAGGGGCTGGGCGACCTTGCCCATGCCCAGATCCAGTTTCCGCGCCACCTCGCCCACCATGTCGTGGATCGGCCCGGGCGCCCATGCCGGCAGATCCCGCAGGGCTTCGCGCGCGGCCTGCAGGACCGTCGGCGCGGAATCCTTGCCCAGGTGCTTCTTGACCGCCTTGGCATCCCATTCCTCGATGGGTGCGTACCAGACGCGCGCGCGCTCGGCCATTTCCTTCAGGGTATGCACGCGCTCGCGCAGCGCCACGATGACGTCCACCGGCGACGGACCACCAGTCGTGTCGATGCCGGCACGCTCGAGGTGCCAGGTGAATTCCGGCAGCAGCGTCTGCGGATCGTCGCTCTTCAGGTACTGCTGGTTGAGCCAGGCCAGCTTCTCGGTATCGAACCGCGAAGGGGCCCGGTGCACGTCGCCGATGTCGAACAGACGCTGCATCTGGTCGAGCGAGAACACCTCCTGGTCGCCGTGCGACCAGCCCAGCCGCACCAGGTAATTGAGCACGGCATGCGGCAGGAAGCCCTGCTCGCG
>CAZMMO010000257.1:0-3543 GCA_964567365.1 uncultured Rhodanobacteraceae bacterium
CGCACCGTGGTCAGCAGCGTGGCCGAGCCCTGGCCCACCAGCGCGCCCTCGGTCACCTGTTGCTTGCCGGCGCGCCCGGAGATGGGTGCGCGTACCGAGGCATACCCCAGGTCGATGCGTGCGCTGTCCACCTTGGCCTGGGCCGCCTTGACCGCGGCCGACGCCGTGCGTTCAGTGGCTTCGGCGTTGTCCAGGTCCGACTTGGAGATGTAGCCCTTGGGCGCCAGCTTGCGCGCGCGCTTGGCCATGATACGGGCGTTGGTATACGTGGCCTGCGCCTGCGCCAGCGACGCCTCGGCGGCGTTCAGGGCCGCCTTCAGGGGCGCCGGGTCGATCTGGAACAGCACCTGGCCCTTGTCCACGTGCGTGCCTTCTTCATAGGTGCGCTTGAGCAGCACGCCGCTGACGCGGGCGCGCACGTCGGCGCTGCGGTAGGCCGAAAGCCGGCCGGTGGCCTCGCGTACCAGCGGCACCTGTTGCGAGTGGGCCACGATCACGCCCACCGGCGCCGGTGGCATGCCCCGTTGCTGACTCTTGCCGCCGCATGCAGCCAGCAGGGCCAGTGTTGCGGCGGCCACGGCAAGCACGCGCGTCGTGCGCAAGAGAAGGTATGGGTTGCGGGAGGTCATGGGGACTTCCTTGATCGTGGATCGGATGGGGAGGAGTGGGGACGATAGGCGCGCAGGAATACATGTACGGCATGCGAGGCCCACGTGTCCTGTGCCTTTCGTCCTCGTCTGCGCAGGCCCAGCAGGCCGCGCTGCGAGTTCATGCCGTCAAGCATGGACAGGAACAGTTCAGCGGCGTGGCGCGGGTCGTCGCGGCGCAGTTCGCCATTGTGCATGGATTGCCGCAGCCGTTTGGCCAGGCGGTCGAGTACCGCGCCGGAGCCGGACTGGTACAGTTGCCGGGCGGCGCGCGGAAAACGCGGGGCCTCGGCGACCAGCATGCGTCCGAGGGCCGCCGAGGAGGAATTGTTGGTGTGCGCATTGTACGCGTTCGCCAGGGTGCGCAGGCTGGTTTCGATGTCCTCGTGATGCGGCTCCAGACAGGCGTTCAGCGGCTTGACCAGGGCCTCGATGGTGGCGCGGAACAACTCGTCCTTGCTGTGGAAATGGGCGTACACCGTCTGTTTGGAGACGCCGGCCTGCTGCGCCACCGCATCCATGCTGACGCGGTAGCCGTCCTCCGGAAACAGCCGGCAGGCAGCGTCCAGGATGCGCTGGTGGGGAGAAACGTGGGGGGACACGGGGGCTCGGAAATCGGGAACTGTACCGTCCAGTTTAGAATTAATGAATTGTTTGGTCAATGCCCGAAAGCGCCCGATTCCGGGCCTTGTCAACTCGTGGAGGAGGGTCCTTATGCTGGCTTCGCATGACGCGCGGAGCTATCCTTGCGTGGCTTTTTTCCTCACCCCTACCTTGTAGAAGATTTATCCCATGGCTCTTGATCGCGCGTTTGACGAAGGCCGTTTCGCGTCCGGCGTCAGTGAAGCATTGGCAACATTGCACCAACAGGGCAAGTCCTCTCACCAGCGCCTCCCCGAGGCGCAAAATTTTGTCTCCCGTTTTTTTGCCCGTTCCGCGCCCGAGGATGTGCGCCTGCACGACCAGGCGACCTGGGCGGCATTGTTGTGGGACCTGTTCGGTTTCGTGCAGCAGCGCGACGCCGGAACGGCCAAGGTGCGCGTGTTCAACCCGACGCCGGAGGAGCATGGCTGGAGCACGACGGGAACCGCGTTGCAGATCGTGACCGACGACAGCCCGTTCCTGGTGGACTCGGTGGGCATGGCCATTGCCGCGCGCAAGCTCAACGCGCACGCCATCATTCATCCGGTGGTGCCGATGACGCGGGATGGTGACGGCAGGCTGAAGGAGCTGGGAAGCGAGGACGGCCGGCCCGAATCGGTCATGCACATCGAGGTCGACCGCGTGACCGATACCGCCGAACGCGAGGCCCTGCGCGAACACCTGCTGGCCGTGTTGAAGGACGTGCGCGCGGCGGTCGGGGACTGGCATGCCATGCGCGACAAGATGCTGGAAATCGCCGAGGACCTGCCCCGGCGCGAGATCCCGCACAACCCCGAAGGCATTCCCGAAGCGCAGGAATTCCTGCGCTGGGTGGCCGACGACCACATCAGCTTCCTCGGCTATCGCGAGTACGAGGTGGTCGCCGTGGACGGCGACGAGGTGCTGCGCGCCGTGAAGGGCTCGGGATTGGGCATCCTGCGCGAGTCCGAACGCTCGCTGGCGCCGCGCTCGCTGAAGTCGCTGGCGGCCACGCAACTGCCGCAGTCGGGGTCGGTGGACACCATCATCCTGACCAAGACCAACGCGCGTGCGGACATCCATCGTCCGGGGCACATGGATTACATCGGCGTGCTGAAGTTCGACGCCGAAGGCCGGCCGGTGCGCGAGCAGCGCTTTCTCGGCCTGTTCACGTCCAGCGCCTACATGCGGCGTCCGCAGGAAGTGCCGTTGCTGCGGCGCAAGTACGCGGCGGTGATGGAGCGCTCCGGGCTGCGTCCGGATTCGTATTCCGGCAAGGCACTGCGCCACATTCTCGGATCGCTGCCGCGCGACGAGCTGTTCCAGAGCAGCGCGGACGAGCTGTACGACATCGCTTCGGGCATCCTGGAGCTCAAGGAGCGCCCACGCGCACGCCTGTTCGTGCGGCGCGACAAGTTCGAACGGTTTTTCTCCTGCCTGGTGTTCGTGCCACGCGACCGGTTCAGCACCATGGTGCGCAAGCGCATCGAATCGATGCTGCGCGGGGTCTTCCATGGCACGCACGTCGACTCCAGCGTGCTGGTGGGCGAGTCGGCCCTGGCGCGCCTGCACGTCACCGTGCGGCCCGAGCCGGGCGACCGCCCCGAGTACGACCTCACCGAGGCCGAAGCGGAGCTGGTGCGCATCGTGCGCGACTGGCACGACGACATGCGCCAGCACCTGGTCGACGACCTCGGCGAGGTGGAGGGACACCGCCTGGCGCAACGCTACGGCAAGGCGCTCCCCGCCAGTTATGTCGAGGAGACCCCGGCAGCGGTCGCGGCCGCCGACGTGAAGGTGCTGGCGGCCCTGGAATCGGACGATGCCGCGCGCATGTCGCTGTATCGTCCGGCCGGGAGCCTGCAGCAGCTGCGCTTCAAGGTCTACCGGCACGGCGGCGATATCGCCTTGTCCGACGTGCTGCCGCAACTGGAGAACCTCGGCATGCGCGTGCTCACCGAGCATGTCTACGAGGTCGACGTGGAGGGTGTGCGCCTGTCCATCCAGGACATGGAGGTGCAACCCTCGGGCAAGCTCAATTTCGACGTCAAGGACGTCAGCGACCACTTCGAGCGGGCCTTCGAGAACGTCTGGCGCGGCAATGCCGAAAGCGACAACTTCAACCGTCTGGTGCTGGGAGCCCTGCTGGACTGGCGCCAGGTCGCCGTGCTGCGCGGGTATTGCAAGTACCTGCAGCAGGTCGGCATCGCCTTCTCGCAAAGCTACATGGAGGAGACGCTCAACCGCTATCCGGCCATCGCCAACCTGCTGGTGG
>CAZMMO010000258.1:0-3537 GCA_964567365.1 uncultured Rhodanobacteraceae bacterium
CACGGCGTGGAAGTGGCACCGGAATCCGCGGTATTGACGGGAGCGACGCAACGGAATCTCTGTTGTAGGAGCGCACCCGGGCGCGACAGCATCAGCGCTCAATCAAGCCTTCAACCCGTCGCGCCCGGGTGCGCTCCTACAGGCGGTCGGTCGACCACGGGTATCCGGCATGACCTACCGGTCGCGTGTGGCGTACGGGTAGGCGCCTTCCGGTTCGCTTTCGCCGCACAGGGCGGCGGCGGTGGCCAGGCGGTAGCCGGCGGCGCGGGCGGACAGGGTGATGATGCGCTCGATGGCGTGGGCGAAGGTGCCGTCGACCTGCCCGGCTTCGTCCTCGAATTCCCATGGGTCCAGGTGCGCGTCCAGCAGCGGTCGCAGGGCGGCGGGGCGGACCCAGAACATGCTGCCGGCGATGAAACGGTCGTGCCGGGTGTCGGGCGCGGGGATGCCCAGGCGCGTGGCCAGGTAGTCCACGTTGTCGCGGTTGGCGCCCCAGAAGTAGTCCAGCGGTTGCACGTGCCCTTCGGGAGCGACCAGGCCCAGCGCGGGGTCGTCGGCCAGCGCCTGTTGTATGCGTCGGACGCGTGCGGGATCCAGCAGGCGAGCCAGCAGTTCGCGCCGCCAGGTATCGCCGTCGCGGCGATGGGCGGAATGCTTGGTGTGCAGTTTCACGATTACTTCGGTGCCGTCGTCGAGCAGGCGGTTGGCCACGTGCAGGAAGGGCAGGATGTCGCGGCCCCGGTTCGCGTAGGGTTCAACCTCGGCCGGCATGCCCAGCGCGTCCAGCTGGCGGCGCACGGCGTCGGCGCGGTCGTGCGTGGTGGTGACGACCAGGCGCCAGTCGATGCCGCTGGCGCGCAACGCGGCGACGATCTCTTCCAGCAGGTCCACGTACCAGGCATGCACGACGGCGCAGGGACGCGGGTCCGTGTCCGGAAGCCGGCCGGCGCTGCGGTTGAGGGCCTGGCGTGTGGCGTCGAGCCAGGCATGGCCCAGGCGCGTGTCCGGTTCCAGCACGGCGCCTTCGGCCCATTCGTTCCAGGCGTTGATGAAGACCAGGCGTTGCGGGGACGGCAGGGCCGCGACCCGTTTTTCCAGCGTGGCCTGCAGCCAGTCCCGGTAACCGCGCGGCGAGGCGTGGGCGTAGACGCGACCGCGGCCGTTGCGGCGCGGTTCGTTGTCCCAGCCGCAGTTGACGCCGGGGAACAGCGGGTAGTCGGCGGGCATGGGGCGCGTGGTCACTTCGCGCGCCAGCTCGCGCCAGTCCAGCACCTGGCCGCGGTAGTCGGGATTGAGCAGCCGCTGGCGTGCGCCCAGGTTGGTCGGCGTGGCCAGGTTGGGAGGGAACTCCACGGCCGCGTCGAAGCCGATGCGGCGCGGGTCGGTGCGCTCGAAGCCCTGCACGCAGGCCAGAAAGATCTCGCCGATATCGTGTTCCCGGCACCATTGCCGCCAGCGTTGCGCGGTGGCGGCGGCGTCGGGCAGCAGGTCGGTGCGGTACACCAGCAGCAGCGGTTTGCCCTCCACGCGCAGATAACGCGGGTCGGCCAGATAGGGCGCGATGTGGGCGAGGAAGGCGAGGTCGTCTTCGGGGCTGTGCTTTTGGGCGATCAGGATGTCGCTGGCGCGACCGTCCCAGCGCCGCGACCAGTTCTCGTTGGCCCAACACAGGCACAGCGGCAGGTCCAGCGTGGGGTCGTCCAGCCACTGCCGCAGCGGTTGTTCCAGCAGCGTCTTGCCGGCGAACCAGTAGAAGTAGCTGCAGAAGGCGCCGATGCCGTAGGCACGCGCCAGTTGCATCTGTCGGCGCATTGATTCGCTCTGGCGCAGGTCGTAGAAACCCAGCGTGCCGGGCAGGCGTGGCTGCGCGTGTCCTTCGAACTGCGGCAACGCGCGCGCCACGTTGCGCCATTCGGTGAAGCCCTCGCCCCACCAGGCGTCGTTTTCGGGGATGGGATGGAACTGCGGCAGATAGAAGGCCACCAGCGTGGCCGGCATCGGCTCGGGCAGGGATCCGTCGCGTTCGGCCACGAAGCCCAGGGCCGGCTGGCCGGCGCGGACGCAAGCCGCATGGCGTCGCGGTGTACCCACCGGCAGGTGTCCGCGCGGGCCGTCGGGGACCAGGTCGGCGTGACGGTCCAGGAATTGGCGCCGCCAGCGGTCGCGCGTGGCCTGCGGCAGCGGCAGCAGGCGAAAACCCAGGCGCAGGCCGTGGAAGACGATCGGGGCGAGACGAGGATGCATCGCGCGCAGTGTACCGGTCAACCGCGTGCGCGTGCCGCCGGCAGCTTGCCGAAGAAGTGCACGTACAGCACCAGGTAGGCCAGTTGCAGCGCCGCGCTGAGGAAAAACGGCAGGCTCAGGTAGCCGGCGTGGAACAGCGCGCCGCCGACCACCGGGCCGATCGCGCGCGGCAGCTGGATGGAGATGTTCTGCAGACTGCTGGCCAGGCCGCGGCGCTCGACCCGGGTCAGTCCGGCGGCCAGGGCCTGGCGCACGCCGCTGGTGCCGCGGTTGCAGGCGCCGCGCAGCATGTACAGCACCATCGCCAGCCAGAACCAGGGCGCCAGCGGCATCAGCACCAGCAGCACCAGGCCGGTGCCGCGCATGGCCATGATGGTGCGGATCACGTTCCAGCGTTTGGCGAGCCTGCCCGCCAGCCACGAGCCGGCCGAACCCAGCACGAAGCCGAGGGCCAGGCCCGGGCCGATCGTGCTCAGGCCGTGGTGGAACTTGATCGCGAACCAGAACGCGATCAGCGGTCCGATCAGGCCGATGGCGGTGCCGTTGAGCAGGTTGACCATCACCAGCCGGCGCAGCAGGCGGTTTTCCGCGTGCCGCTCGCGCGTGTCGGCAGCGGCCGTGGCATCGCGCGGGCGCGGCGGCAGGATCGGCTCGCGGGCCAACGCCAGCAAGGCCAGCGACAGCAGTGATCCGGCCAGCGGCAACACGAACAGGGCGCGGTAGCCTTCCAGGCTCAGCTCGTGTCCCAGTACCAGCGGCGGCGTGGCCGCCAGCGCCGCGCCCACGGCCATGCCGAAGAAGCCGATGGCGCTGTTGCGGCTGAATACCCTGCCGCGCCGGTCGATCGGCAGCTCGATCGCGAACCAGGCCTGCTCGATGGGCGCGAACGGCCCCGCCGATCCGTTGGCGCCGCGCCCGTAGCTGCCCAGGACCGCGGCCGTCACCAGCAGCCATGGTGTGGAGGTGGACATGGCCGTGAGCGCCGCCGCCACCTGCAGCAGGTCGTAGCCGATCAGGAACCGGCGCCGCCCGCCGCGGTCGCTCAGCGGTCCCACCGCCATGGTCAGTGCCGAGCCCACCAGCAGCGCGCCCATCAGCACCGCGCCGATGGCCGTGCCCGACCAGCCCAGTGCGTGCAGGTACAGGGTGAAGGCGGCCACCATGGCGCCCTGGCCCAGGCTGCGCGCCGCACGCATGCCGATCAGCAGACGGATGTTGCGGGGCAGGACGAACGGGGGCGGGGTCATTTTGTCTTGCGAGGGGTCGGGTCTTGCGGGGGAGCCGGCGAGGGTG
>CAZMMO010000259.1:0-3517 GCA_964567365.1 uncultured Rhodanobacteraceae bacterium
AAATCCAGCCCCTGCAACACTGAGTCTCATTGCATCCGAACGCCACTGCTTATGTATGTGTAGGAGCGCACCCGGGCGCGACGGGCTTGAGGCTCATGGAACGCTGATGCTGTCGCGCCCGGGTGCGCTCCTACGATGTACAAGGGAGGTGCACGGATGAGGAATGACGGCAAGCCTGCTTGCCAAGGCCATGGCCCTCTGGCATGTTGTTGATAACCATTATCAACAAACCGACATGAGTTCCGATTCGACGCCCCGCTATCGTCCTCTCCAGCGCCACCTGCACTGGATCATCTTCGTCCTGGTCGTGGCGGCCTATGTCCTGATCAACCTTCACCATGCCACCTCCCGCGGCACCTTCATCCACGGCGTGACCGAGCATGCCCATATGGTGGTCGGCGTGCTGGTCCTGTTGCTGATGCTGCCGCGGCTGTGGTTGCGCGGAAAGTATGGCGCGCCACCGTACGAACCACCCCTGCAACGCGGGGTGCGCTGGCTGGCGCGGATCACGCATTGGGCGCTGTATGTGTTTCTGGTGATCCAGCCGATGCTGGGGTTGGCCTATCGCCAACTGGAAGGCAAGAGCGTAAGCCTGCTGGGCGTCACGCTGATTCCGTCCTTCGTCAGCCACCCGGACAAGGCGCTGGCCAAGGAACTGTTCTTCCAGTATCACGCCTTGCTGGGCACCATCTTCTACTGGATCATCGGTCTGCACATCCTGGCGGCCTTGTGGCACCACTACCTGCGTCGCGACGGCACCATGCGACGCATGCTGCCACCTCCGCGTGGCAAGGCGGTCGAGGCGGCCGGGGCCAGGGCGGTGGAGTAGCCGCACGCGGGCCCTGCGTCCGCGTATCATGACGACATGCCCCGACAGACGCTTCCCACCCCCGGCCGCGGCCTGTTCGACAGCGGCGAATCGTCCGCGCTCAAACCCCTGGCCGACCGCATGCGCCCGCAGTCGCTGGACGAAATCGTCGGCCAGCCGCGCGTGGCGGGGGAGGGCAGTGCGCTGCGGCGGGCGCTGGAGGCCGGCAGCGTCCATTCCATGGTGCTGTGGGGACCGCCCGGTTGCGGCAAGACCACACTGGCGCTGCTGGTGGCCAAATACGCCGAGGCCGAATTCCACGCCATTTCCGCCGTGCTCTCGGGCCTGGCCGACGTGCGCAAGGCGCTGGCCGAGGCCGAGGCGCATTTCGCCCACGGCCGCCGCACGGTGCTGTTCGTGGACGAAGTGCATCGCTTCAACAAGGCCCAGCAGGACGCCTTTCTGCCGCACATCGAGAAGGGCGTCATCATCTTCGTCGGCGCCACCACGGAGAACCCTTCGTTCGAGTTGAATTCGGCGCTGCTGTCGCGCTGCCGCGTGCATGTCATGGACGCGGTGGATGCCGAGGCCATCGTCGAGGCACTCAAGCGGGCCCTTGGCGATGCCGAACGCGGGCTGGGCGGGCAGGGGCTGGATGTCGACGATACGGCATTGGGCCTGATCGCGCAGGCGGCCGACGGCGACGTGCGGCGGGCGCTGACCTTGCTGGAAATCGCCGCCGAACTGGCAACCGGCGGGCGCATCGACGAGGCCACGCTGGAACAGGTCCTGGCCGATCGCACGCGCCGCTTCGACAAGGGCGGCGAGCAGTTCTACGACCAGATCTCGGCGCTGCACAAATCGGTGCGCTCGTCCGATCCGGATGCGGCGCTGTACTGGCTTACGCGCATGCTCGACGGCGGCTGCGACCGTGCCTATCTCGCCCGGCGACTGCTGCGCATGGCCATCGAGGACATCGGCCTGGCCGACCCGCGCGCCTGGCAGATGGCCGTCAACGCCTGGGACACCTACGATCGTTTGGGTACTCCCGAGGGCGAACTGGGCCTGGCCGAAGTGGCCCTCTACATGGCCAGCGCGCCCAAGAGCAACGCCGCCTACCAAGCCTACAACGGCGTGCGCCGCACCATCCGCGAAACCGGCACGCTGGAAGTGCCCATGCACCTGCGCAACGCGCCTACCAAGCTGATGAAGGAACTGGGCTACAGCAAGGGCTACCAGTACGACCATGACGCCGAAGGTGGCGTGGCGCTCGACCAGCAATGCCTTCCAGATCAACTCGATGGGCAAGTTTTCTACCATCCTGTCGAACGCGGCCTGGAAATCAAGCTGAAGGAAAAGCTCGATGCCCTGCGCAAGGCCCGCCGCCAGGCCCGGTCCTAGCGGGCGTGTCGGGTTTGCAGGTTTGCGCCGTGTCACCGGCTGCCACGATAATGGCGGTTTGACCCTTCCTACCAAGGATTGACCATGCTCGATCCGGCACTGTTGCGTTCGCACCTGGCCGATACCGCCGCGCGTCTGGCCACCCGCGGCTACACGCTCGACACCGCCGCCGTGGAGGCACTGGAGGCCGAGCGCAAGCGCCTTGCGACGGAAACCCAGGATCTGCAGAACCAGCGCAACACCCGTTCCAAGGCCATCGGCAAGGCCAAGGCACAGGGCGAGGACGTGGCGCCATTGCTGGCCGAGGTGGCCGGGCTGGGCGACAAGCTGAAAGCCAACGAGCAGGACCTGGCCGAGGTCAAGCAGAAGCTGGCCGAGCTGGCGCTGGGCATCCCGAACCTGCCCGATGATTCGGCGCCCGAGGGCCGGGATGAAAACGACAACGTGGAAGTCTCGCGCTGGGGCACGCCGCGCAACTTCGATTTCGCGGTCAAGGACCATGTCGAACTGGGCGAGCGCCATGGCTGGCTCGACGGCGAGGCCGGGGTGAAACTCTCCGGCGCACGCTTCACCGTCATGCGCGGCCAGTTGGCTCGCCTGCATCGCGCCCTGGCGCAGTTCATGCTGGACCTGCACACCCGCGAGCACGGTTACCTGGAATGCAACGTGCCGCTGCTGGTCAACCCCGAAACCATGCGGGGCACCGGCCAACTGCCCAAGTTCGAAGAGGACCTGTTCGCCACCGAAGTGGGCGGATCGAAGCGTTATCTGATCCCGACCGCCGAAGTGTCGCTGACCAACCTCGCCGCCGGCGTCATCCAGAATGCGGACGATCTGCCGCTGCGGCTCACCGCCCACACGCCGTGCTTCCGCGCCGAGGCGGGAAGCTATGGCAAGGACGTGCGCGGCATGATCCGCCAGCACCAGTTCGAAAAGGTCGAGATGGTGCAGATCGTGCAAGCCGGGACGTCCTTCGACCAGCTCGAGGAAATGGTGGGCCACGCCGAAGCCGTGCTGCAAAAGCTGGATCTGCCGTATCGCAAGATGCTGCTGTGCCGTGGCGACATGGGGTTCAGCGCGGCCAAGACCTACGATCTGGAAGTCTGGCTGCCGTCGCAGAACACCTACCGCGAAATCAGCTCCTGTTCCAATTGCCTCGATTTCCAGGCCCGCCGCATGCAGGCGCGCGTGCGCAACCCGCAGACGAACAAGCCCGAGCTGGTGCATACGCTCAACGGCTCCGGCCTGGCCGTCGGCCGCTGCCTGATCGCAGTAATGGAGAACGGCCAGACCTCCGACGGCTCGATC
>CAZMMO010000260.1:0-1280 GCA_964567365.1 uncultured Rhodanobacteraceae bacterium
GAAATCGCCATCGGCGTGATTGCGGTGTTGCTGGCGGCGGGCAACGTGGCCGGCGGCTACGTGGTCACCGAGCGCATGCTGGAGATGTTCAAGACCAGCAAGCCGGGTGCCTCTTCGCCGGCGGAGCACTCCTGATGGCGCTGCCGGCGTGGGTGCCCACGCTTGCCGACGCCATCTATTTCCTCGCCGCGGTCGCGTTCATCTGGGGCCTCAAACGCATGAGTTCGCCGCGCACGGCGCGGCAGGGCATCGTGTGGGCCGGCATCGGCATGGCGGCGGCGATCCTGGTGACGTTCTTCCTGCCGGGCATGCACAACCTGGGCTGGATGATCGGCGCGATCGTGGTGGGGGTGGTGATCTCCTGGGCGGTCGGCCGGCGCGTGCCGATGACGGCCATGCCGCAGATGGTAGCCCTGTTCAATGGCATGGGCGGTGGTGCGGCGGCGGCGATCGGTGCCGTCGAGCTGATCCGGTTCAACGGAGTGTTGCTGCACGCCGCCGGGGCACTGGCGACGGGCGGCGCGGCCTACCTGAGCCCGGTCGAGCTGGTGTTGGCGTATATCGGCGTGTTGATCGGTGCGGTGTCGTTGACCGGCTCGATGATCGCGTTCGCGAAGCTGCAGGGCTGGATGGACCGGCGTTTCGTGTTTCCGCTGCAGCGCTGGGTCAATCTGGCGTTGTTCGTGGCCGCCGTGGTGTGCGGCGTGATCGCGCTGGTCGCCGGTATCCAGGGCCACGCCTTTGCCTGGGGCCTGCTGATCGCTTTCCTGGTCCTGGCGCTGGTCGTCGGCGTGGCCATGACATTGCCGATCGGCGGCGCCGACATGCCGGTAGTGATCTCGATGTACAACGCGCTCACCGGCCTGGCGGTGGCGTTCGAGGGTTTCGCGCTGCAGAACGAGGCCATGATCATCGCCGGCATGGTGGTGGGAGCGGCCGGCACCCTGCTGACGCAATTGATGGCCAAGGCCATGAACCGCTCGCTGGGCAACGTGCTGTTCGGCAACTTCGGTGCCGGCGGCACCGGGGCGCAGGCGGGGGAGGTGGACGGCAACCTCAAGCCTATCGAGGCGCCGGACGCGGCGGTGATGATGGCCTATGCCGAACGCGTGGTGATCGTGCCCGGGTACGGCATGGCCGTGGCGCAGGCGCAGCACAAGATCTGGGAGTTCGCGCGCCTGCTGATCGACCGCGGCGTCAAGCTGACCTTCGCCATCCACCCGGTGGCCGGACGTATGCCCGGGCACATGAACGTGTTGCTGGCCGAGGCCGGCGTGCCC
>CAZMMO010000260.1:1290-3502 GCA_964567365.1 uncultured Rhodanobacteraceae bacterium
TCGCCGACATGGACGACATCAATCCCCCCTGCGCCACCACCGACGTGGCCCTGGTGATCAGCGCCAACGACTTGGTCAATCCGGCTGCGCGCACCGACCGGGGTTCGCCCATCTACGGCATGCCGGTGCTGGACGTGGCCGCGGCCAAAAATGCCATCGTCATCAAGCGTGGCCGTGGCAAGGGTTTTGCCGGCATCGAGAACGCGCTGTTCTACGCCGACCACACGCGCATGCTGTATGGCGACGGCCAGGCCATGGCGGGCGCGCTGGTGACGGCGCTCAAGGAGCTGGACGACGCCTGACGGCGTCGTCACCAGCGTCGGCATCGCCGGCGTGGCGGCGCCTGGAGGCAGGCTTGCGCCAGGCCATCCACAAGGCCAGCAGCACGCCCGCGGCGAGGGCGGCCAGTTGATGCGTGTCGACCGATGCCTCGGACAACGCCAGCAGCATGCCGACGCCCGCGCGTTGCAGGGTGTGCAGGTATCCCAGCCCCATCACGGCGGCCAGTTTCATGCCCGTGAACAGGCACTGCATGTAGATCCCGGCCAGCAGCACGCCCAGGGCGGCCAGCAGCATGGCGCCGGGCCGGTGGGAAGACACCCAGACACGGCAGCAGTAACCCAGGACCAGGCCGGTCGGCAGGGCAAACCAGATCCGGGCTCCGGGCAGGCGCAGCGACAGCGCCATCCACACCGCCCCCATGGCCAGCGCCAGCGCGGCTGTGAAGACCACGGCGGACAGCACGCGCAGGCCTGCCCGCAGGCGTGATTCAGCGGGCATGGAGAAATGCCGGCGCAGGCTGGGTCATGATGCACTCCGGAACGAAACGGGCATGATAACCGGTTGTGCCGCGGCACAGGTTGATCTGGATGCCTGCGTACCCCATGTCTGTGGCGTCATAATGGAACATCCTCCCGACTACACAAGACCAGCATGAGTGGTTTCAGCCCCAACAGCGAGCCCTTCACCCTCAGTCGCGACTGCCCGGCCGTGATGGTGCCGCAGGGCGACCGGGTCACCTTGCCCGCCGGCCAGATCGGTTACATCACCCAGGCCCTGGGCGGCAGCTTCACCGTTTACGTGGAAGGCAACCTGTTCCGCGTGGCGGGAGAGGAGGCCGACGCACTGGGCAAGGCGGTGCCCGAGCCGCTTACGCTGCCCGACGATGCGGTGGACGCCGACGTCGAGAAGCTGGTCTGGCAGCAGCTGCGCACCTGTTTCGATCCCGAGATCCCGGTCAACGTGGTCGACCTGGGGCTGGTCTACGACGTCAGCCTGGAGCATACCGAGGACGGCCAGCGCACGGTCTACGTCAAGATGACGCTGACGGCGCCGGGCTGCGGCATGGGCGACATCCTCGTCGACGATGCGCGCGAGAAGCTGGAGATGATTCCCACCATCGTGCAGGCCGACATCGACATGGTGTTCGATCCGCCCTGGAACTATTCGATGATGTCCGACGAGGCCAAGCTGGAAACCGGCATGATGTGATTGCCGGTGCGCTGCGGGTGCGGTCGGCCCTTGGGGAAGATCTGATTAACCGTGGGGGCGCCCTCCTTCGATACCTCAGGACAGGTTTCGATACCTCAGGGCGAACGGCATATGGTTGATTCTGTCTGTATCGATACGTGTTCCGTTCGTTCTGTTGTATCGATACACGTTCCGTTCGTGGTGATGCTTCGACAGGCTCAGCACAGGGTACGCTTCGCGTATCGAACCATGAACAGCACGATGCAAAATCAGAGCGACTAGTCCCCGATGGCCTCGAAGCGGTTGGCCTTGCGGTTCTTGCGCACCGTGCGCGGGTCCCACACGCGCCCGTTCATGGCGATCCACACGCCCTCGTCCAGCGCCTGCACCGCGCCCACGGCGCAGCCGATGTTGAACACCGCATCCGAACCCTGGAAGCGTGCCGGATTGAGCGCGCCGGTAAGCACGATCACCTTGCCGGCGATGCCCTCGAGCATGCGCGCGGTGTCGACCATCGAATCGGTACCGTGGGTCACCAGCACGTGGCGGTGCGGTTGTGCCTCGATGGTGCTGCGGATCAGGCGGCGGTCGGTGTCGGTCATCTCCAGGCTGTCCTTGCGCAAAATCGAGGACACGCTGAACTCGAACACCACGCCCAGTTGCGACAGGATCTCGCCGATCTGCGGCGCGCCGATCTGGTAGTCGGACTTGGCATCGAAGTAGATCTTGTCGATGGTGCCGC
>CAZMMO010000261.1:0-3485 GCA_964567365.1 uncultured Rhodanobacteraceae bacterium
CGCCCAGCGGGCACCGAAACGGTCGACCACCCAGCCCACCAGCGGCGCACCGACCGGGGTGCCGCCCATGACCACGGCGATGCGCAGCGCCAATACGCGTCCGCGCATCGAGCGTTCGGTGGTGAGCTGCATCATCGAATTGCTGGCGGTCATGAAGGTGAGCGCGGCCAGGCCGACGAAGAACAACACGACCGCGAACAGCGTGGGGCCAGGCATCACCGCCGCCACCGCCAGCGCGACGCCGAACGCCGCCGCGGCCACGGTCATCAACACCATGCCGGGAAACTGGCGGCGCGCCGAAAGCAGCGCCCCGCACATCGTGCCCACCGCCATGGCCGATGTCAGCAATCCGTATTGGCTGGCGTCACCGTGGAACACGGTTACCGACATGGTCGAGATGAAGATGGCGAAGTTGAAGCCGAAGGTGCCGAGCAGCAAAAGCATCACCAGCACGGTCATCAGGTCGGGCCGCTTCCACACATAGCCGAACCCCGCCAACAGACTGCCACGCGTGCGCGCAGGCCGCGTTTCGGTGTGCAGCTCACGCACCCGCAGAAACCACAGCGACACCAGCACCGCGCAATAGGTGCCCGCATTGATGAGGAACAGCCAGCCTTCGCCCACCGCGGCAATCAACACGCCCGCCACGGCCGGGCCGACCATGCGGGCGGCATTGAAGGAAGCGGAGTTCAAGGCCACCGCATTGGCCAGGTCATCGTCGGTGACCAGGTCCGACACGAACGCCTGCCGCGCCGGCGCATCGAACGCGGTGACGCAGCCCAGCAGCAACGCAAAACCGTACACCTGCCACAACTGCACCAGTCCGAGCACGGTAAGCAGGCCCAGGCCCAGCGCCAGCAGCCCGGCGGCGCCCTGGGTAAACAGCAGCAGCTTGCGACGGTCCAGGTGATCGGCGGCAAAGCCGCTCAAGGGCAGCAGCAGCAACGGCGGCCCGAACTGCAACGCCATCACCGTGCCCACCGCCGTCGCGTTGTGGTGGGTAAGCACGGTCAGCACCAACCAGTCCTGCCCGATGCGCTGCATCCACGTGCCCACGTTGGACACCAGCGCACCACCGGCCCACAAGCGGTAGTTGTAGCTCCGGAGCGAGTGGAACATGCTGCTCATTGCGTGCGTGGCCAAACGAAGGATCGAGCTAGCTTACCCAATAGGGCGCGCCAAAAACCATCGGCGCCCTGGGCAACATCGTGCGCCAGCTCCACATGCATGTAGTGGCCAGATGCGAGGGCGATGCCGCATGGCCCGGCCCCGTCTGGGGTTCGGGCACGGCCATGCCCTACACGGAGCCGGCCCCCGAACGACGCAATATCCTGCGGCAAAGCTTTGGGCGCGACGCCAGGCGGCGCAGCTTGAAACGCGTCAGCAGATTCGGTGTCGCCTTGACGTTCAACGGTGCCCACGGATTGAAGCGGTCGGGTACACGGACACCCCGCTGCCATGCCAGAGCGACCAACGCCAGCAGCAGGATGAACAGGAGGAATGCACGCATGGATGCAGTGTAATGCGCGGCTTCGCAGCATGAACGGACTGGCCCATGAACGAGGCCAAGCTTGCCGGTCCACTGTCAGCAAATGGATCCGGCCCGTTCCTGTCTCGTCCCCACCGGGAACGGGTCACTTGCCGGCTCAGATGAAACGCCAGCCTCCATCGGCCTCCGTATCCGCACGCACCACGGAGCTGCCGGGGAAATGCGAACTGAAATACAGCCAGCCATGGCGCACGGCATCCAGCGCCCACGCGCGTGATGCGCGGGCACGCTCGCCGTCGGCGCAGAATACCGAGTTCCAGTCGGGATGATGCAGTTGCAGCGGATGGTGCATCACGTCGCCACCGAACAATGCGGTCTCGCCGCCCGAAGTGAGGCTGATGGACATGTGGCCCACGCTGTGACCTGGCGTGGGATGGAAGCGGAAGCCGGCCTCGATCTCGCCGCCGGCGTCGTCCATCCGTTGCACCAGACCGGCCCGGATCAGGGGCTGCACACTGTCGTCGAAGATCATGCGACGCGATGCGGACGCGGGCGTGGAATAGAAGTCTTCTTCCGCCTGCGCATAGACATGGCGCGCATTCGGAAACGTCGGCTGCCAGCGGCCGTCGATCCAGCGCGTGTTCCAGCCGACGTGATCGACATGCAGATGCGTAAGCAGCACCAGGTCCACATCTTCCGGGGCGACACCGGCATGAGCGAGGCGGCGCAGATAGTCCGTGTTGAGCCGGTCGAACACGCGGTTGAACGGTCGCGGCTTGTCATTGCCGATGCCCGTATCCACCAGCACGGTGAGCCCATCGATGCGGATCAACCAGCTGTGCACGCTCATGATCAGCGTCTGGCCGTCATCGTTGAGCATTTCCGGACGCATGGAGTCACGCCAAGGCGCGACCGCGGCCTCGCTCCAGTCGGGCAGGACCTTCGGACCGGGCAAGCTGGTGAGCAGGCGGTCGGTGATGCGGGTAATGGTGGCATTGCCCACGCGGTAGATGGCGCTTTCTGTCGACATACCGGCATCCTTCGTGGTGATGGCATTACTATGGGCGCCTGCCGACCCAGGGCGTTAGTGCAATGTCTCCATACCGGGTATCCATGCCATGGATATGAAACCCGCCGACCTCGCTCTGCTGACGTCGCTCGACGTGCTGCTGGAAGAACAGCACGTCAGCCGCGCGGCGCAGCGGCTGAATCTCAGCCAGTCGGCGATGAGCAGCCGGCTTGCACGGTTGCGGGCATGGTTCGACGACCCGCTGCTGATCCCATCCGACAGCGGCCGTGGCATGGTCCTGACCCCGCGTGCGCAGGCCCTGCAGGAACGTCTGCATGTCGCACTGCAAGGCGTGCGTGAATCCATCGCACCGGAGACATTCGACCCTCTGCGCGATGCGCACACGTTCACCGTCGCCGCCAACGACAATGCGTTCGCGGTGCTGCTGCGCCCGCTCGGACAAGTCGTACTGTCGGAAGCCCCGATGGTGCGCCTACGTTGCGTCGCGCCGGACTATGAGGACATGGCCTCACGCATGGAGCGCGGTGATCTGGACCTGTACATCGGTGCGGCCCGTATGGTCCCGCCATCGCTGAAGCAGCGTCCCCTGTTGCGCGACGACTTCCGCGTAGCCCGTCGCCGCGACGACACCTCGCCCATGGACCTGGCCACCTACACCACGCGTCCCCACGTGCTGGTCTCGCCCGCCGGCCAGTTCTTCAGTGCGATCGATACCCGGTTGTCCGAACTGCAGCACGCGCGTCGGGTAGCCGTGACGGTAGCCAGCTACACGCAGGCGGCAACCATGGTGGCCGGTTCCGATGCATTGGCCACGCTACCCGGCGCCTTCCTGCGCAGCCTGAGCTTCCCGCTGCGCATCGACCCGCTGCCGTTCGCGCTGCCGGCCTTCGACTACGTGATGGCCTGGCACCCCCGCGTCCAGGACGCACCCGCGCACCGCTGGCTGCGCGAACGCCTGCTGGCGGC
>CAZMMO010000262.1:0-3471 GCA_964567365.1 uncultured Rhodanobacteraceae bacterium
CGGCCATCACCGAGGCCAGCACGGTCAGGTCGAACTGGCGCTGGGTCAACGCGAAGATGCCGACCGTCACCAGCGCGTCGTGCACCTCGGTCAACACGGCCGCGATGGCAAAGCGGCGTTCGAAACGGATCCACAGGTACGCCATGATGCCGATGATCACGAAGATCACGGCATAGATGCCCTTGGTCCGCAACGAGGCGCCCACCTCGGGGCCAACGAAGCTGCGCTGCTTGATGGTGACCTTCTCGCCATCCGCCTGCAGCGCCGCCAGCACGTCATGGGAGATCTGGTCGACATCGACCTTGCCGCCCTTGTTGAGTGCCTTCGGATCATCCTTGGGCTGCAGGCGGATGGAGACGTCATGCGTGCCGCCCAGCGGCTGCACGATGGAATGGGTGAAACCGCCCTTGTCCAGCGCGGCGCGCACCGAGGCGACGTCCGCCGACTGCGCGTACTGCACCTCCACGACCACGCCGCCGGTGAAGTCCAGCCCGTAGTTGAGTCCCTTGGTGAAAATCAGGGCCAACGAGGCGATCACCAGGCAAATGGCAATGGTGACGGTGTAGCGGCGCAGCCGCAGGAAGTGGATATTGCTGTGTGGATTGAAGATTTCCATGGTATGTCCCCGCCCTTACACCGACAGGCTCTTGAGTTTGCGGCCACCATGGATGGCCGCGGTGATCGCATGGGTCACGGTCACCGAGGTGAACAGCGAGGTCAGGATACCGATGAACAACGTCACGCCGAAGCCCTTGATCGAGCCCGAACCCATGGTCATCAGCGCCAGTGCCGCCAGCAGGTGGGTGACGTTGGCATCGAGAATGGTCGACCAGGCTTTCTCGTAACCGGCGCGTATCGACGCCAGCGGCGTGGACCCGTTGCGCAACTCCTCGCGCACGCGCTCGCATATGAGCACGTTGGAGTCGATGGCCATGCCCAGGGTCAGCACGATGCCGGCAATGCCCGGCATGGTCAGCGTCACGCCGATCATGCTCATCACCGCAATCAGCAGCACCAGGTTGAAGAACAGCGCGATGTCCGCCACCAGACCGAACAGCTTGTAGTAGATGCCGGCGCAGATCAGCACCGCCAGCAGGCCGACGCCGACGGCCAGCACGCCCTTGTGGATGTTGTCGCGTCCCAGGCTGGGGCCGATGACGCGCTCCTCGACGACCTGCACGGGCGCGGCCAGCGAGCCGCTGCGCAACAGCAACGCCAGGTTGGCAGCCGCCTCGCGGCTCTCCAGGCCGGTGGTCTGGAACTTGTTGCTGAACACGCCCTGGATGGTGGCGTAGTTGATGACGGTCTGGGTGGTCTTGGACGTGCGCACCTTCTTGCCGTCGACCATCTTCACCTCGGGAATGGTCTCCTTGTAGACCACCGCCATCGGCTTGCCGACATTGGCCGAGGTGAAGTCGAACATGCGCTTGGCCGCCGCCGAATTGAGCGTCACCGACACTTCCGGCGTACCCGACTGGGGGTCGATGCCGGAGGAGGCGTTGATCAGCTGGTCGCCGGTGGCGATCACCTTCTTGCTGAGCAGGTACGGACGCCCGTCACGGCCGTAGTACAGGCGCGCCTCGGGCGGCACGTTGCCGGACTTGGCCGCCTCGACCGCCTGCTGCGGCGTGCCGTAGCCGGCGCGGTATTCCAGCGTGGCGGTGGCGCCAAGCATCTTCTTGGCTTCGGCGGTGTCCTGCACGCCGGCCAGCTCGACCACGATGCGGTTCTCGCCCTGCTGCTGGATCAACGGCTCGGACACGCCCAATGCGTTGATGCGGTTGCGCAGGGTGCCGACGTTCTGACGGATGGCGTTTTGCGCCAGCTCGCGCAGGCGGTCCTCGGACAGGCTCGCCTCGAGCACGTAGCGGTTGTCGTTGCTGGCGCCGTTGGTCAGCGTCAGGTTGGGATAGTTGGAGGCGATCAGGCTGGCGGCCTGGTCGCGGTCGGCGGACGAGCGCAACACCACGTCCACCCCCACGCCACTGCTGGTCTTGCCCACGTTGAGGTAGCGGATGCGGTGGCTGCGCAACAGCGAACGGACATCCTCGATGTAGGCATTCTGCTGCTTGTCGCGCACCGCCTGCTGGTCGACCTCCATCAGGAAGTGCACGCCGCCCTGCAGGTCCAGGCCCAGGCGCATCGAGTTGGCGTGGATGGCCTGCAGCCAGGCAGGCACGGTGGAGGCCAGGTTCAGGGCCACCACGTATTTCTCGCCGAGCCCGTCCTTGAGCGCATCGGAGGCCTTGAGCTGCACATCCGGATTGCCGAAGCGCACCAGCAGGCGGTGCTTGGCGACATTGAGATCGATTTCCTGCGCCGCGATGTGGTGCTTCTGCAGGATGTCCCGCACCTGCGACTTCAGCGCCTGATCCACGCTGGCGCCCCGGTTGGCCGATATCTGCACGGCAGGCTGGCGCTGGAAAAGGTTGGGCACCGCGTACAGGACGCCAAGCGCCAACACCACGATTACCAGCGCGTACCTCCAGCGTGGAAAATCACTCATGCGTCGAATCCGTCAAAAACCAACGACCGCCCGTCGCGGCCGACACCGTGAGATGGGCCGCCGGGGGCGGCGCCATCACCCCCCTCAGGCCGATTTCAGCGTGCCCGGCGCCAATTGATGGGCGACCGCCGAACGTTGCACCTTGATCTTGACGCCCTCGGCAATCTCCACCGTGATGAAGGAATCGCCCAGCTGGTCGATGCGCCCGGCGATGCCGCCGTTGGTGATCACCTCGTCGCCCTTGCCCAGGGCTTCGACCATGGCGCGATGCTGCTTCTGCCGCTTCTGCTGCGGCCGGATCAGCATGAAATACATCGCCACGAACATGATGACGATGATGATCAGGAACGAGAAACCGCCCGCCGACTGGCCGGCGGAAGGAGCCGCCGCGGCGACGGCGACCGAATCGAGAATGGACAGGCCCATGATGACTCCGTGGGTGGGTGCGGATCGCGACACGCGATCCGTCAAGATAAAGATCGCCAATTATGCCATGAGGTTCCCCGCCCGTGCATGTCCCGCCGCCACGCGGGCGCCGGCCGGCCGGCGCGATCAGGCCGCCCGACGCCGGGCGTGGAAACCGGCCGCGAAGTCTTCCAGCGCGTCGGCCTCGATGGCCTGGCGCAGATCGGCCATCAGCCGCTGGTAGTGCCTCAGGTTGTGGATGGTAGCCAGTTGCGCACCCAGGATCTCGCGGCAGCGGTCCAGATGGCGCAGATAGGCGCGGCTGAAACCGTGCGTGCAGGTGTAGCAATCGCAACCTTCCTCGATCGGGCGCACGTCGTGGGCAAAACGCGCGTTGCGGATGCGCAAGGTGCCCTCGGCGGTGAACAGGAAGCCGTTGCGGGCATTGCGCGTGGGCATGACGCAATCGAACATGTCGATGCCGCGGCGCACCGCCTCGACGAGGTCTTCGGGCCGGCCCACGCCCATCAGGTAGCGCGGACGGTCGGCCGGCAGCAGCG
>CAZMMO010000263.1:0-3461 GCA_964567365.1 uncultured Rhodanobacteraceae bacterium
TTCATTGCATGACGGAGCAGGTCCATGGGCGAGACGAGCCTCGAGGAAGAGTTGCAAGCCACGGACGTGGCCGACTATCTGCGCGCGCATCCGCGGTTTCTCCAGACCTGTCCCGACCTGGTGCTGGCCCTGGAAGTGCCGCGCGAGAAGGGCGCGGTCACCTCGCTGGCCGGATACCAACTGGACGCCCTGCGCGAGAAGAACCGCAAACTCGACCAACGCCTGTCCCAACTGGTCGCCACGGCCAGCGACAACGAGCAGCTCATGCTGCGCGTGCATGCGTTCACCATCAGCCTGTTGCGCGCCGCCGACGCTGCTGCCGTGGTGCGCAGCGTGGTGGCGGGGATGACCGAGGATTTCCATACCGATCTGGTGCGGCTGGTGCTGTTTCGCCCCATCGCGGACCTGCCCCAGGCCGACTGGCTGATCAGCGTGCCGGAAGGCCCGGCGGGCCTGCCCGGGTTTGCCGAGGTGCTGGAGCGCGAAGAGCCCCTGGTAGGGCGCCTGGCGCCGCCGCGGCGGGATTTCCTGTTCGGCGCGCAGTCCGGCTCGGTACAGTCCTCGGCCCTGGTGCGCCTGGGCGGCGCGGGCCTGCTGGCCATCGCCAGCACCGATGCCGACCGCTTCCATCCGGGCATGGGCGGCGCGTTCCTGAAGTGGATCGGCGAGGCCATCGGCGCGGCGCTGGAGCGGTATCCCGCCGAATGAGCATGTCGCCGCCGGACGTCATCGACGAGTGGTTGCGGCGGCTGCAGGCCGAGCGCGCTCCCTCGCGGCACACCCTGGCGGCGTACCGGCGTGACCTGGACAAGCTGGCCGGCTGGATGCGTGAGCAGGGCCTCGACGACCTGACCGCACTCGGGCCCGAGCAGATGCGCGGCTTCATCGCCGCGCAACACCGGCGCGGGCTGGCCCCGTCGAGCCTGCAGCGCCTGCTGTCCTCGTGCCGCGGCCTGTTTGCCTGGCTGGTGCGCGAGGGGCGCATCGACCACGATCCCTGCGCCGGCGTGCGCGGGCCGCGCACGCGGCGCAAACTGCCGCAGGTGCTGGATGTCGACGAGGCCTCGGCGCTGGTGGAAGTGGCGCCGGAAGGCGCGCTCGGCACGCGTGACCGCGCAATGCTGGAATTGTTTTATTCCAGCGGCCTGCGCCTGTCCGAACTGGTCGGCCTGCACTGGGGCGACCTGGACCTGGACGAGGGCATGGTACGGGTGCTCGGCAAGGGCTCGAAGACGCGCATCGTGCCGGTGGGCCGCCAGGCAGTGACCGCCTTGCGTGCGCTGGCCGCCGGCGACCCGGAGCACGCCGCCGCCGCGCCGGTCTTCAAGGGCCGCCGCGGCGCGGCGCTGAGCACGCGCGCGGTGCAAAAACGCATGAAGCAACTGGCCTTGCGTCAGGGCATCGCGCGCAACGTGCATCCGCACCTGCTGCGCCACAGTTTCGCCAGCCACATGCTGGAATCGTCCGGGGACCTGCGCGCGGTGCAGGAAATGCTGGGCCATGCCGACATCGGCACCACGCAGATCTACACCCACCTGGATTACCAGCACCTGGCGAAGGTCTACGACGGCGCGCACCCGCGCGCCAAACGCAAACCGGAGTCCAAGACATGAGTCATCCGAGCCCCCCGACCATCCGCCTTGCCACGCCCGCGGACGCCGCCTGCCTGGCGCAATGGAATGCCGCCATGGCCGAGGAGACCGAAGGCAAGGCGCTGGACCGCCAGACCCTGGAGCAGGGCGTGCGCGGCGTGTTCGACGACCCGGCCCGGGGCTTCTACCTGATGGCCGAGCTCGACGGCGAACGCGCCGGCGGCCTGCTGGTGACCTACGAGTGGAGTGACTGGCG
This sequence comes from uncultured Rhodanobacteraceae bacterium, assembly GCA_964567365.1. GTDB lineage: Bacteria > Pseudomonadota > Gammaproteobacteria > Xanthomonadales > Rhodanobacteraceae > Oleiagrimonas. The sequence continues at coordinate 1,849 of CAZMMO010000263.1, forward strand.
CAACGGCAGTTTCTGGTGGATCCAGAGCGTGTACGTGGCCGCCGCCGCGCGCCGTCGCGGCGTGTTCCGGGCCCTGCACGCCGAGGTCGAGCAACGTGCCCGCGCCGCCGGGGCCATCGGCCTGCGCCTGTACGTGGAAGTCGAGAACGAACGCGCCCAGCGCACCTACGAAAGCCTGGGCATGCAGCGTTGCCGCTATTACATGTACGAGAACGAGTTCGATTGATCGACCGTTTCCCGCGGGTACCCGAGGTCTTGCGTCCATGGAGGGTCTTGTTTGACGGGCAGTGCCCGCCCTGCGTGTCCGGTTCCGATTCCACCGGCCTGCGCTTCCCGCGCCCTCGCTACTCGTCCCTCGCCCCTCGCCCCCGAACGGTGAGCTGGCCGTCGGCATCCAGCAGGACGCGGCCCAGCCGCTGCGCCTGGACGGGGCAACCCCAGGTATCGGCCAGGTGTCGGCAGACGGCATCCAGCTGCGGCGACAGGGGCCAGGCGTGAGCCAGCAGGCGAGGCTGACCGTCGGCGCCGGTTTGCGCGACGCTGAGCGCCATCACGCCCAGACCGGGAGCTTCGTGGGCGAACAGTTCGGGAGAGCCCAGCGATGCGTCGGCCTCGGCCAGGGGTTCCACCAGAAAGGATTCCCCGGCGTCGTAGTGGCCGCTTTCGAAGGCCAGCCGGATATGGTGCGCGGACAGCATGGCGGTGTATTGACGCAGCTCGAAAACGATGCCGGCGAGGTCGTGCTCGCGGTTCGCGGAGGCATGGTTCGTCTGGGCGCGCAGCCAGGCGCCAGGCGTCTGGGCATGAGCCTGTCCGTCGGCGTAACGCCAACCCAGTCCGTGGGCGCTCACGGTGGCCTGTTCGCGTTCGGGGCTGAGCAGGGCCGTTTCGATCAGTGCCCACAGCGGCGCCAGGTTGACGTGTTCGTAATGTACGCACACCAGTGCGAGCAGGTCGTGACGGCTGAAAAAGCGCGCGTGTTCCAGGCGCATGTCGAGGCTGCGCATCAGGAAATCGGCGGTACGGGTGCCGATCTCGCCACGCCCGACCAGTTCCTTCTCCATGGCCGGGCCCAGGTCCGCGGCCTGTTCGGGGGAAGCCAGCATGGTCCACGGCACCAGCCGCAGCGAGGCGCCGGCCAGGGCCGGCTCGGGTGCCAGCGGCGCGGCGGGCATGTGGCCGTCGCGCGATCCGAAGGCCACCACGCCACCCTCGACGCGGGCCGCCAGGTTTTCCAGCGTGGTGAAACAGGGGAATCCGGGACGCAGCAGTTCGGCGCTGTCGAAATGGGCGCCGACCACGGCCAGGCGCGCCTGCTCGACGCCCGGCAACAGGACGCGCAGGTCATCGGCCATGAAAGCGGCCAGCTGGTCGGCTTCGTCGCGTTCCAGGGCCAGTCGCGCGGGCTGTCCATGCGGCTCCAGTTCCAGCGCCAGCACGCCGGGGAGACTCACCAGATCGTTCGCTTGCATCGAATTGTCCGCAGCAAAACCACGCAATGGTAGCACCGGCGCCTTTCGCGGCCGCGTCATGCGCGTTAGCCTGTGGGCCGTTGGCAGGAGGCTCCGATTGAATCGAACTTGAACCCAGGGGTTGGACGTTGTCCCTGTAGG
>CAZMMO010000264.1:0-3447 GCA_964567365.1 uncultured Rhodanobacteraceae bacterium
TGACCGTGATGCGGCGCTGCGCGCGCTCCACGTAGACCACGAAGGCGGTCACCGCGGCCACCACCACCAGCACCATCAGCACCTTCAGCACCGACAGCTCGCCGGTGTTGGCCATGCCCAGGGTCTGCGTGACGGCACCCGGCAGGCCGGCCACGATGCCGGCGAAGATCAGCAGCGAGATGCCGTTGCCGACGCCACGCTCGGTCATCTGCTCGCCCAGCCACATCAGGAACATGGATCCGGCGGTCAGACCGACCACGGCCGAAAACACGAAACCGGCGCCGGGGAAGTACACCACCGGTGCGCCGCCGGCGGCCGTCTGCCCCTGCAGGGCCACGGCGATGCCGAAGGACTGCACGACACACAGGCCCACGGTACCGATGCGGGTGTACATGGTCAGCTTGCGCTGCCCCGACTCGCCCTCCTTCTTCAGGGCCTGCCAGCTTGGGATGACCGAGCCCATCATCTGCACCACGATGGATGCCGAGATGTAGGGGATCACGCCCAGGGCAAAGATGGAAAAGCGCGACAGGGCGCCGCCGGAGAACATGTTGAACATGTTCAGCAAACCGCCGCCCTGCTGGACCAGGTTCGTCATGGCACCCGGGTTCACGCCCGGCACGGGGATGAACGAGCCCAGGCGGTAGACGACCATGGCCAGCACAACGAAGACGATGCGCTTGCGCAACTCGGTCATCTTGCCGATCGACCCCAGCACGCTGTTGCCCTTGGGCGCGGCCATGCAGTTACTCCGCGTCCACGCTGCCGCCGGCAGCCTCGATGGCCGCCCTGGCACCGGCCGTGGCCAGCACGCCGGACAGCTTCACCGCACGGCTGATTTCGCCCTTGGCCACGATCTTGACCTTGCGCGCCCTGGCGCTGACCAGGCCGGCCTCGCGCAGCGCGGCCAAGTCGATGGTGTCGGCCTTGACCGAAGCGAGCTGGTACAGGAACACCTGCTGGCTCTGGTCCTTCTTCAGCGAGCGGAAGCCGACTTTGGGCAGGCGACGCTGCAGCGGCATCTGACCGCCCTCGAAGCCGGCCTTGTGGCTGCCGCCTGCGCGCGCATGCTGACCCTTGTGGCCGCGACCGGCGGTCTTGCCCAGACCCGAACCGATGCCACGGCCCACGCGCAGACGCGACGTACGCGAACCGGCGGAAGGTTTGATGTTGTTCAGACGCATCTCGATTACTCCTCGACCCGGACCAGGTAGTTGACCTTGTTGATCAGGCCGCGAACCTGCGGACTGTCCTTGAGCTCGCGCACGTCGTTGAGCTTGCGCAAACCCAATGCCTGGACGCTGAGGCGATGCCGCCCCTGCACTCCGCGCAGTCCCTTGACCAGACGTACGCGCACGGTTTTCGATTCTGTCTTAGCCATTGCCCCGCACCTCTTCGACACTCTTGCCACGCTTGGCGGCGACCTGCTCGGGCGAGGCCACGGCCTGCAGGCCCTTGATCGTCGCGCGCACCAGATTGATGGGGTTGCGCGATCCGACCGCCTTGCACAGCACGTTGCGCACGCCGACCACCTCGAGCACGGCGCGCATGGCACCACCGGCAATCACGCCGGTGCCCTCGGCGGCCGGCTGCATGTAGACGCGGGCGGCGCCGTGATTGGCCTTGATGGCATAAAACAGCGTGCCGTTGTCGAGGTTCACCTTGACCATGTTGCGACGGGCATGTTCCATGGCCTTGGAGATGGCCGACGGCACTTCGCGCGCCTTGCCGTACCCCAGGCCCACGCGCCCCTCGCCGTCGCCGACCACGGTCAGCGCGGTAAAGGTCATCTGGCGGCCGCCCTTGACGGTCTTGGCCACGCGGTTGACGGTGATCAGCTTTTCGAGCAGCCCGTCGGAATTGTCACGATCGTTGGAAGCCATGAATTTTCCTGTCATGCCCGGAACCATCCCGGGACTTCTGCTTGCGGCACGCGGGCCGCTTGGAGTTGTTGTTTAAGAGCTGGGAATGGGGAATCGGGAATCGGGAATGGTCGAAAGCTCTTTCCTATTCCCCATTCTCCATTCCCTATTCCCGGCATTTCAGAACTTCAGACCCGCCTCGCGCGCGGCTTCGGCCAGGGCCTTGATGCGGCCGTGGTAGCGGAAACCGGAGCGGTCGAACGCCACCGACTCGACGCCCGCGGCCAGCGCGCGCTCGGCGACGACCTTGCCCACGGCGGCGGCGGCAGCCACGTTCTTGGTGCCCTCCAGCCCTTCGCGCACCGCCTTCTGCAAGGTGGAGGCGGAGGCCAGCACCTTGTCGCCCGAGGCGGCAATCACCTGTGCGTAGATGTGCTGCCCCGTGCGATGCACCGAGAGGCGCGGCACGGCCAGTCTGCGGATACGCGCACGCGTGGATCGGGCACGGCGCAGGCGGGATTGTTTCTTGTCTTTCATGTCCGGTCTCCGGAAGCGGATCGACGTGTTCGAAACGGGCACGCCCGTCCATTACGCCTTCTTGGCTTCCTTCCTGTTGATGTATTCATCGGCGTAGCGCACACCCTTGCCCTTGTAGGGTTCGGGCGGACGCAGGCCGCGGATCTTGGCGGCAACCTGGCCCACGGCCTGCTTGTCGGCGCCCTTGACCACGATTTCGGTGGCGCTGGGGGTCTCGATGCTGATGCCTTCGGGAATGTCGTACTCCACGGGGTGCGAGAACCCCAGGGTCAAATTGAGCTTTTTGCCCTGGGTGGCGGCGCGGAAACCCACGCCGACCAGTTCCAGCTTGCGCTCGAAACCGTCGGTGACGCCCTTGACCATGTTGGCGATCAGGGCCCGCGTCGTGCCGGCATACTTCACCTTGCCGCCCTCGGCGAGGGTGACGTTCAGCACGCCGTCGTCGATCTTGATGCCGACGCCGGGCAGGTGGTGGATCGACAGGCTGGTCTTGCCGCCCTTGACCGTGATGCCGTCATCATTGGAGGTGACTTCCACGCCCTTGGGCAGGGTAATCGGACTGTTGGCAACTCGTGACATGGTCGACTCTCCTTATGCCACCAGGCCGATGACTTCGCCGCCCACGCCCTTGGCTCGCGCCTGGGCGTCGGTGAGCAGGCCCGCCGAGGTGGAAACGATGGAAATGCCGAGGCCGCCGATCACCTTGGGCAGGTGGTCCTTGCCGCGGTACACGCGCAGGCCGGAACGGCTGACGCGCTGGATGCGCTCGATGGCCGGACGGCCCTCGAAGTACTTCAGCTGGACGTCCAGGGTCGGCTTGGCCTTGTCGGCATCGTCGACGCGGGCGTCGAGGATGTAGCCCTCGCGCTTGAGCAGCTCGGCGATGGCCAGCTTCAGCTTGGAGGCCGGCATGCGCACATTCGGCTTGCCCATCATCTGGGCATTGCGGATGCGCGTGAACATGTCGGCAATGGGATCAGTCATGCTCATGGGAAAAACCTTTGAGTGTGCACCGATATCCGTTGACCGGAGATCTTCTTGCGGGATC
>CAZMMO010000265.1:0-3438 GCA_964567365.1 uncultured Rhodanobacteraceae bacterium
GCAGCCTGCATCACGCCCGGGTCATGGTCGAAAAATGCGCCGGCCTGAGCAGCCAACGCCATGCGATGCAGCGTCTCCTGGACGCCGGAGTGGACGGCGTCATCGTGCCGCCCCCGCTGTGCGATTCGCCGCAGGCCATCGGCAGTCTCAACGAGCGCGACGTGTCCGTCGTGACCATCGCCTCGGGGTCGCCCGCTGCAGACGCCGCCTCCATCCGCATCGACGACTACAAGGGCGCGTGCTCGATGACGCGCCACCTGCTCCAGCTGGGACACCGCCACATCGGCCTCATCGCCGGCAATCCCAGGCATACGCCCGCGGCGCTGCGTACCCACGCCTTTCTGGACACCATGCGTACGGCGGGCCTCGAGGTGCCGGAAAACCACGTCGCCCAGGGCATGTTCACCTACCGGTCGGGCCTGACCGCCGCGCGCCGGCTGCTGCAGCTCACGGAGCGCCCCACGGCCCTGTTCTGCAGCAACGACGACATGGCCGCCGCCGCGGTTGCCGTGGCCCACGGCATGAACCTGCGCGTACCCGGAGACGTCACCATTACCGGCTTCGACGACACGCCGGTGGCCACGACCATCTGGCCGACCCTGACCACGATCCACCAGCCCGTCACGGCCATGGGACGCGCGGCCGTGCGCCTCATCCTCGAACAGATCCGCCGCCGGCACGAAGGCCTGCCCAGGATCAATCATCACGAGGTGATGAAATACCGGCTGGTCAAGCGCGAGTCCTCGGCCCCGCCATCCCGCCGGTAGGAGCCAGCCCCGCAGGCGACCGGTCTCAGCGCAGGATCGAATGAGCAAGCAGGATCGAATCTCAAGCCCGATCGCCTGCAGGGCAGATCCTATTGGGCCTTGTCGTACAAGGCGCAAATGGCGCCGCCCAGGTGCCGTCCGGCACGCACGCCGTGGTATGTGAAATCCACGTACTGGCCACCTCCCGCGGTGACCCGGGGCCAGTGCGGCAGGCCGGCCCCGTTGGGATTGCCGGTCTTCACGAAACGGGCGAAATAGTCCTGCAGCGTGGGGCCCGGTTGTTTCGCGTCCAGCGGCAGGCCGGCGAACAGGAAGGGCAGCTCCGCGGTGTGATGCGACGGCTCGTGATGCTCCTCCACCGAAAACTGCGCCCGCCAGGCGCGCGCGCCATGGGCGGTATACAGGGCCAGCACGTGGTTGGCCGGGCAACGGAAACTCGTGTCCGTTCCCATGCGCTGCAACAACGTACCGTAGGTTCCGCCCCTGCGATCCACGGCTCGACCCTCGCCTCCCAAACCATAATAGTGCCGCGCGGCCTGCCAGCGCGAACCGAACACCTGGCGCAGGCGTGGTTCGATCCAGGGCCGGCCGCCGGGCACCGGCAATTCGATGCGGTTGGTGGACAGCACGTACGGCACCGCGCCATCCACACCCTGGGCAAGCGCCCTCCGCGGTGACTGCGGGATCACCCGGCCGTCCACGACCGCCTGCAGCCACAGGTAGCTGCGCGCGCCCAGGACCGGATCGTGCATCTTCAGGGAAGCGGCCAGCAGGCGGGACACGGGTACCTTCCGCAAGGCCTGAGCATCGTTCGCCACGCCGAGGATCGATTCCAGCTGCCTCCCCAGCGCCTCGTTGTCCGCCAGGCTGCGCGCGGGCTCCCCGAACATCGGAGTGCCCCCGGTGGCCCAGGCGCCGACGAACAAGTGCCGGTCGCTGTCGAAGAGGGTCAGCAGGCCCACGTCCATGGCTCCCGCGGACTGGCCGGCGATCGTCACGTGTCGTGGATCGCCGCCAAACGCGGCAATGTTGTTGCGTACCCACTGCAGCGCCCGGATCTGGTCCATCAAGCCGTAGTTGCCCGAGTGCCCGCCCTGTCCGGCCGACAGGGCCGGCGTGGACAGGAACCCGAGCGCGCCCAGCCGGTACTGGATCGCGACCACCACGATGCCGCGTTGCACGAGATTGGTGCGCACGGTCCCGCCTGCCGCACCGGCGAAATTGGAACCGCCGTGGATCCATACCAGGACCGGCAGCGGATGTTGCGGATGCAGGTCGGGCGTATGGATGTCCAGGTACAGGCAATCCTCGTTGTAGCGATGCGCGGCACGGTTGTTCCAGCCGTAGTCGTTCTGCGGGCAGGCCGGCGGCTCGTGCACGGCCTGGCGCAAGCCGCTCCAGGGTTTCGGCCGGCGCGGCGCCCGCCAACGCCACGGGCCGGTGGGTGGCGCCGCGTAGGGCACCCCGAGAAAATAGGCGCCTCCCTGCCCGTCACTCTTCCCGGCCAAGGGTCCCGAGGTTACCGTGACCTGCGGTTGCACGCCCGCGGCCAGCGCGGGACCCACCATGCAGAAACCCAGCCAGAAGCAGGCCGACAAAATCCCACGAAAGAAGATGCGGGGCTTTGTGCCGATTATCTTCGGGACGTCGCTTTCCCCTGTTTCCATACCCTGTTTACGGTGGAACTCGGTCATTTTCGGGATTCCCCATGGTTCTTGCATCAAAAGATTATCCATCGTATACATATATGCTCTCGTACATGCACATCACGCAACCGTCCAGGCAGTACATATAAACGGTTGCGATAACGACCCACACAAACAGGGGAATATCTCGTCGATGATCCAGGGCACCGTCTCGCATCACCTTTCTGTTGATTTCCTTCACCCGATGTCGGAAAAGCGTTTCCGGTTCCGGATGGCCGCATTGCTTGCGATCGCATTCGCCTTGCTGGCGCTGACCCCGGGCGCATTCGCTTCCGAACCGCCACAGGGGCTCAAATGGGTCGCCACCTGGGCCCAACCCATGACTTCCGATTACGCCCGGGTTCCCACTCCAAACCAGAAAATCAGCAATCGGTATCCCGGAAAACACGAGCTCATACCCCCTCCAAGTGCCAGCAACATCACGCTGCGTCAAACCGTGTTGACCAGCGTCGGGGGAAACCGGGTCCGGATCCGTCTTTCCAACTATTTCGGCCAAAAACCGCTGACCGTGGACGCTGCCCACATCGCACTGCAGGCAAAGGGGGCAAAAAACCTTTCGACCATCGACCCGGGCAGCGATCGCGCACTGACTTTCCACGGCAAATCGTCGGTCACCATTCCGCCGGGAAAGATCATCGCCAGTGACCCCGTGTCGCTGCGCGTACCCGCGCTCTCCCGTGCCGTCGTGAGTCTGTACTTTTCCGGCCGCACGACCTTCAACGATCTGCATCCGCTGGAATTCGCCGCCACGACGGCGGTCGTGGCGGGCAATGCCGTCTCCGCACCGTCCCTGGCCGGCCACAAGCCGCTGGAAGTACTGGGAACCGACCAGCAGCATCTCGTCTTCCTGCTGACCGGCGTGGATGTCCTGGCGCCCAAGTCCACGCGCGTCATCGTGGCCATCGGCGACTCCATCACCGACGGCGCCTACGCGACCACCCTGGCGCATCCCTGGCCGCAGCAAC
>CAZMMO010000266.1:0-3437 GCA_964567365.1 uncultured Rhodanobacteraceae bacterium
CGCATGTGGCTCGATTCCGACGATGCGGCACTGGAGTCGCGCGTGGGCGGCGCGCAGACCTGGCGTCCTTCCTCGCTGGCCGAACTGGGGCCGTATCTGGCCGGATCCGAGCACGCGGTGGTGATCGATTGCAGCGCCAGCGACAGCGTGGTCGAGCATTACGCCGAATGGCTGGCGGCGGGCATCCACGTGGTCACGCCCAACAAGCTGGCCCTGAGCGGGCCGCTGGAGCGCTGGCGCGGAATCCGTGCGGCCGCCCGCCACGGGCATGCGCAGTGGTATTACGAAACCACGGTCGGCGCCGGCCTGCCGGTGGTCAAGACCCTGCGCGAGCTGCTCGATACGGGGGACAAGCTGGTGGCGGTGGAAGGTATGTTCTCGGGCACCCTGGCCTGGTTGTTCCATCGCTACGATGGCCAGCAGTCGTTTTCCTCGCTGGTGACCGAGGCCGTGCACAGGGGCTACGCCGAGCCGGACCCGCGCAACGACCTGGACGGCCTGGACGTGGCGCGCAAGCTGGTGATCCTGGCGCGCGAGGCGGGGCTTGCACTATCTTTGGAAGATGTCCACGTCGACAGCCTGGTGCCGCCGGAACTGGCGGAACTGGATCAGGAATCGTTCATGCAGCAACTCGACAAACTCGACCAGCCGATGGCGCGCCGGCACGCCGCGGCCAGCAGCCACGACCGGGTATTGCGCCATGTCGGCCGCCTGGACGCCAATGGCAGGGCCACGGTGTCGCTGGAAGCCCTGCCGCGCAACCACGCGCTGGCCGGGGCCTCGCTCACCGACAACGTGATCGCCTTCCGTACCCGGCGCTATGCCGACAATCCGCTGGTGGTGCAGGGCCCGGGTGCCGGTCCCGAAGTGACGGCCGCCGGGATCTTCGCCGACGTGCTGCGCGTGGCCCAGGCGGTGCCGGCATGAGTGCACGCGATCTGGCCCATGCCTGGGCTCCCGGCAGTGTCGGCAACGTGGGCGTGGGGTTCGACATCCTCGGCCACGGCCTGGATGCGGTCGGCGACCATGCCAGCGTGCGTCGCATCGAGGCGCCGCAGGTGCGTATCGCGACCATCGAGGGATGCATCCACGACCTGCCGCTGGATCCGGCGCGCAACACCGCCGGCGCCGCCCTGCTGGCATTGCGCCAGGCGCTGGACCTGCCGTTCGGATTCGAACTGAGCCTGCGCAAGGGCATCCCCCTGGGTTCGGGCATGGGCGGCTCGGCCGCCTCGTGCGTGGCCGCGCTGATGGCCGCCAATGCCTTGCTGGAGGTGCCGCTGGCGCCGCAGGCACTGTACCCGTTCGCGCTCGAGGGCGAGGCCGTGGCCAGCGGCGGCCGGCACGGCGACAACCTGGGTTCGATGCTGCTGGGAGGCCTGGTGCTGGCCACGCACGAGCGCCTGGAACGCATACCGGTGCCCGCCGCCTGGCACGCGGCCGTGGTGCACCCGCACGTGGTGCTGGAAACCCGCCGCTCGCGCGAGGCTCTGGCGGGGGATTACGCCTTGCGCGAATTCGTCGCGCAAAGCGCCAACCTGGCCCTGGTGCTGGCCGGCTGCTTCAAGGGCGACGCCGAGCTGGTGCGTGCCGGCCTGGCCGACGTGCTGGTCGAGCCGCGCCGCGCGGCGCTGATCCCCGGCTTCGGCCAGGTCAAGCAGGCGGCCCTGGATCACCATGCCTTCGGCGCCAGCATTTCCGGCGGCGGGCCCAGCGTGTTCGGCTGGTTCGCCAGCCGCGACGCCGCCGCTGACGCCATCCTCGACATGGTCGCCGCCTTCGCCCAGGCCGGCCTGGAGAGCGATCCCTACGTCGTGCCCATCAATACCCCCGCCGCCACGGTGCTGGACAGCCGGGAGACCTCGCCCGTTCCCGCCTGATTTCTTCCTGCCACGGGCAGCCGGCAGGTGCCGGGCCTGGCTGCCATTCCCCCGACCATTTGCCATCGATCCGAGCCGACGACGTCGAAGGACCGCCACCGACCATGCACTACCTCAGTACCCGTCAAGACACCACGCCCACCAGCCTGGGCCAGGCCATTACCGCCGGACTGGCGCCGGACGGCGGCCTGTACGTTCCCCGGTCCATGCCGCGCGTCGATCCGGACGCGCTGCCGGCCGATGCGCCGCTGGCCGAGCTGGCCGTGCCTCTGCTGGCGCCGTTCTTCGAGGACGACCCGCTGCGCGACGCCCTGCCGGCCATCGCCGCCGAAGCCCTGGATTTCGACGCGCCGCTGCACGCCCTGCCGTGGGCCGACGCCGACCTGCTGGAGCTGTTCCATGGGCCCACCGCCGCGTTCAAGGACTTTGGCGCACGTTTCCTGGCCTCCTGCCTGCGCCGGCTGCGCAAGCCCGACGACCAGCTGTTGACGATCCTGGTGGCCACCTCCGGCGACACCGGTGCCGCCGTGGCCGCCGCTTTCCACAACGTGCCCGGATTCCGCGTCTGCGTCCTGTATCCGGAAGGGCGCGTGTCGCCGCGTCAGGCGCACCAGTTGGGCTGCTTCGGCGGCAACGTGCGCGCCCTGCGCGTGACCGGCAGCTTCGACGAGTGCCAGAGCCTGGTCAAGCAAGCCCTGGGCGACCACCAGCTGCAGGCGCGCGTGCCGATGAGCTCGGCCAACAGCATCAGCCTGGGCCGCCTGCTGCCGCAGATGACCTATTACGCGCAGGCGTCGTTGCGCCACCGGCGCCGGCACGGCACCCCGGCCAGTTTCATCATTCCCACCGGCAACCTGGGCAACGCGCTGGCCTGCATCTGGGTGCGCGCGCTGGGCCTGCCGGTCGACCGTATCCACCTGGCGTCCAATGCCAACACCACCTTGCCGGAGTTCTTCGCCGGCGACGACTACCGCCCGCGCGCCGGCATTCCCACCCTGGCCAATGCCATGGACATCGGTGCGCCCAGCAACTTCGAGCGCTTGCGCTGGCTGTGGCGGGGCGATGACGCCGCGTTGCGCGCCGCCTTCGAGGCGGGCAGCGTGGATGACGAGGCCATCCGCCGCACCATCACCCGCGTGGCGCACGACCATGGCACCGTGGTCTGCCCGCACACGGCCACCGCCGTGTGCGAACTGATGCGCCTGCGCGAGGCCGGCGACCGTACCCGCTGGACGCTTGCGGCCACCGCGCATCCGGCCAAGTTCGACACCGTCGTCGAGCCGCTGGTAGGCCATCCCGTCCCGGTTCCGCCGGCGCTGGACGAACTGCTGCGGCGTCCCAGCCGCGCCGAGCCGATGCCGGCCGATGCCGAAGCCTTGCGCGAAGTATTGACACAGGATACGTGGCAGCCCGTCGCCCAGGGCGCCGCGTGCTGAAAACCTTCATGATCCCCGGAAACCCCATGGGGTCTACAGGGAGCTTCGAAAAACCGCCTTTTCCCATTCCAGCCAAGATCTATTTCCGTTCGTGGTGATGCTTCGACGGGCTCAGCACGGG
>CAZMMO010000267.1:0-3427 GCA_964567365.1 uncultured Rhodanobacteraceae bacterium
TCGATCGACGGCGAACAGGCGCAGGCACGCGCCGACGACCGGGGCCGCTGGCACCTGAAGCTGCCGGCGCTGCACGCCGGCGGACCGTACACGCTGACGGCGAAGACCGGCGCCGGCGCGGTGCAGGCCGCGCACGACGTCCTGGTCGGCGACGTCTGGCTGTGCGCGGGACAATCGAACATGGAGCTGCCGGTCAAGCGCACGCTGAACTGGACCAACGAAGTCGCCAACGCGGATGACGGCGCCATCCGCATGCTCATCGTGGGCAAGCATGCCAGCGTCACGCCACGGACGAGCTTCGCCGCGCCGGTGGCCTGGCAGAAGGCGTCGCCGCAGACCCTGGCGGACTTTTCCGCCACCTGCTACTACTTCGCGCACGCGCTCAAGCAGCACGTCGACGTGCCCATGGGCCTGATCGACGTTTCCTGGGGCGGCTCGCGCATCGAAGCCTGGATGAATCCGCCGGCGCTGCACGCCGCGGGCAGCTACGACGACGCGCTCGACATCCTCAAGCAATACACCCGCCACCCGGTGGCGGCCAACGCGCGCTGGGGCAAACACTGGGAAGCCTGGTGGCGCAAGCATCGCAAGGCAGCGCAGACGAACGCCGCGCCGTGGCAATCGAAACCCTCCGACACCGACGGCTGGCACCGGGCGCCACCGGGCCTGGGCAACTGGGAGCTGTGGGGCGTGCCGGCGCTGTCCCGTTTCACCGGCATGGTCTGGTTCCGCACCACGGTGAACCTGAGCGCCGCGCAGGCGGCGCAGGGCGCGACCCTGGACATGGGCCTGATCGACGAGACCGACATGACCTGGGTCAACGGCCGTGCCGTGGGCAGCCAATACCTGGGCGCCAAGCGCGACTACCGCCTGCCGCAGGGCCTGCTGCACGCGGGCACCAACACCATCGTGGTCAACGTGCTCAACACCTACGGCGCCGGCGGCATCCTCGGGCCCGCCTCCACGCGCTTCCTGCACTTGAACGATGGTAGTTCGGTGGCACTGGACGGCACCTGGAGATACCGCATCGTGCCGCAGGCGGTCGGCCAGCCGCCTTCGGCCCCGTGGTTGACCGCCCCCGGCCTGACCACGCTGTACAACGGCATGATCGCGCCCTTGGGCGATTACGCCGTGCGCGGCGAGATCTGGTACCAGGGCGCATCCAACACGGCCGATCCCGGTCCCTACGCGACACTGCTGCGCGCCTACCGCAAGCAGATGCGCAGGCAGTTCGGCGCCGACATGCCGCTGCTGATCGTGCAACTGGCCAATTACGGACCGGCGACCACGCACCCCGGGGAGAGTGACTGGGCCGAACTGCGCGAGGCCCAGCGCCAGGTCGCCGGCGACGACGCGCATTCCGCACTGGCGGTGGCCATCGACATCGGCAGCCGCTACGCCCTGCATCCGGCCAACAAGCAGGAACTGGGACGGCGCCTGGCACGCGCGGCACGCCACGTGGCCTACGGCGACCAGGCGCTGCCGCCGTCGGGACCGGTTCCGCTTTCCGCGCAGCGCAACGGCGACACGGTCACGCTGGACTTCGGCGAGGTCACCGGCAAACTGGTCGCCTACAGCACCCACCATCCGACCGGCTTCGCCCTGTGCGGGCCACAGCCGGGCTCGTGCCACTACGCCCTGGCCGACCTGCACGGCAAGCGCATCGTGCTGCACGTGCCGGCTTCAGCCGGTGCGGTCACGCGCGTGCGCTACGCCTGGGCCGACAGCCCGGTGTGCACGCTGTACGACCAGTCGGGGCTGCCCGTGGGGCCCTTCGAGATGGCCGTTTCCACTGCCGGCGGGTCGCACTGACATGAACGCTTCGACTCCCGCCACGACCGCCGCCCAGGGCTCCCGGCACGACCGCGAAATCGTCGACGCGCGCGTGATCGTCACCTGCCCCGGGCGCAATTTCGTCACGCTGAAAATCGTGACGCGCGCGGGCGTGAGCGGCATCGGCGACGCTACCGTCAACGGCCGCGAACTGGCGGTGGCCTCCTACCTGCGCGACCACGTGATCCCGAACCTCATCGGCCGCGACGCGGGCCGCATCGAGGACCTGTGGCAGTTTCTCTATCGCGGCGCCTACTGGCGGCGCGGGCCGGTGACCATGGCCGCGATCGCCGCGGTGGACGTGGCCTTGTGGGACATCCTGGGCAAGCTGTCCGGCCTGCCTATCCACCAGCTGCTGGGCGGACGCTCGCGCGATGGCGCGCTGGTGTACGCGCATGCCAGCGGCCGCGACATCGCCGAAACCAGCGAAGGCGTCGGCCGCCTCATGGAGAAAGGTTTTCGCGCCATACGCGCGCAATGCGGCGTACCGGGCGTGGACAAGCCCTACGGCATCTCCGCCGGCGGCAAGGCCTACGAGCCGGCCGAAAGCGTGCTGCCCCTGGAAACGACCTGGTCGACGCCACGCTACCTGAAGGTCGTGCCGCAACTGTTCGAGCACCTGCGCGCCGAGCACGGCGAGGACATCGAACTGCTGCACGACGCGCACAACCGGCTCACGCCGATCGAGGCCGCACGCCTGGCGCGCAGCCTGGAACCGTTCCGCATGTTCTGGCTGGAGGACCCCACCCTGGCGGAAAACCAGGCCTCGTTCGAGCTGATCCGCCAGCATTCACTCACCCCGCTGGCGGTAGGCGAGGTGTTCAACTCGGTGTGGGACTGCAAGTACCTCATCGAACACCAGTTGATCGACTACCTGCGCGCCACGATCGTGCACGCGGGCGGCATCACGGCCATGCGCCGCCTGGCCGACTTCGCCGCGCTGTACCAGATCCGCACCGGCTTCCACGGCGCCACCGACCTGTCGCCGGTGACCATGGGCGCGGCGCTGCATTTCGACACCTGGGTGCCCAACTTCGGCATCCAGGAATACATGTTCCACACCGACGCGACCAACGAGGTGTTTCCGCACGACTACGTCTTCCGCGACGGCCGCCTGCATTGCGGCGACGCGCCGGGGCACGGCGTGGATCTGGACGAGAAGCTGGCCGCGCGCTTCCCGTATTCGCCGCGGCAATTGCCCGTCGCGCGGCTCGAAGACGGCTCGATGTGGAACTGGTGAGGACGACCATGCCCGCTCGACCGACATCCACAGGCATTTCCCCCTGCACCCGTCATTCCGGCAAGGGCCGGGGCTCGACACCCTTGTTCGAGTCTCCTCGTATGCACCGCAAGCGCCGGGTCCCGGCCCTTGCCGGAATGACGGCGGCCGTGCGGACCGCAGCCGCGCCGCAGCCCCTTGAACCGACGAGGTAAACGACATGCAACCAACACATCGCACTGCCCCCCTGCTGGGAACCTCGAAAAACTCCGATATTTGCGAATGGCAGGTTGCTTTTTATGTAGGAGCGCACCCGGGCGCGACAGCCTCAGCCCTCCATGGAGCCTCACGCCAGTCGCGCCCAGGTGCGCTCCT
>CAZMMO010000268.1:0-3427 GCA_964567365.1 uncultured Rhodanobacteraceae bacterium
GCGCGCGCGCGCCGGTGATGGTGAAGCCCTGCTCGTACAGCAGCGAGCGGATCTGGCGAATCATCAGCACGTCGTGGCGCTGGTAATAGCGCCGGTTGCCGCGGCGCTTGACCGGGCTCAAGGCCGGAAACTCCTGTTCCCAGTAGCGCAACACGTGCGGCTTGACGGCGCACAACTCGCTGACCTCACCGATGGTGAAGTAGCGTTTGGCCGGGATGGCCGGCAGCTCCGCGTTATTGCCTGGGTCCAGCATAGCCTTCCACCCTCACCTTCAATTTCTGCCCGGGCCGGAATGTCACCACGCGCCGCGCGGAAATGGGAATTTCCTCGCCGGTCTTGGGATTGCGCCCCGGTCGCTCGTTCTTGTGCCGCAGGTCGAAATTGCCGAAACCGGACAACTTGACCTGCTCGCCGCGCTCCAGGCATTCACGAATGACCTCGAAAAAGGCGTCCACGAATTCCTTGGCTTCCCGCTTGTTCAGGCCGACATCGAGAAACAGCTGCTCTGCCATGGCCGCCTTGGTCAGTGTCATCTCATCCTCGCAACCGTGCCTTGCAATCGCCCTCCAGCGCAGCCACGGCATCGGCCACGCAGCGATGAGCGTCATCATCCGTAAGGGTGCGTGATTCGTCCTGCAAAATCAAGCCTATAGCCAGACTTTTTCGACCTTCACCCACGCCCTCGCCACGATAGCAATCGAACAAGCGCAGGGCATGCAGGCGCGTACCCAGCGCCTGGCGCACACTGGCGGCCACCTGGGCCCAGGGGACGGACTCGGGCAGATCGACGGCGATGTCGCGCCGCACGGACGGGAACCTGCCCACCGCGGAGGCATGCGGCAGGCGCTGCCGACACAGCGCGTCGAGGTCCAGCTCGGCCAGGTAGAGGTCATGCGGAACATCCAGGGCCGCGGCCACCTTCGGATGCAACATGCCGACCACGCCGGCCGGCCGGCCCTCGCGCGAGACCCGCGCGCCACGCCCCGGATGCAGCCAGGCCGGCAAGTCGTCGACTTCGACCTGCCAGCGGCCGGCTTCGCCGGTGGCGGCGATCAAGGCGTCGAGATCGCCCCGGATATCGTGGAAGTCCAGCCCTCGCGAGGGCACGCCCCATTGCTCGGCGGCGGCGCTGCCGCAGGCCACCCAGGCCACGCGCGAGGTTTCCTCCGGGGCCGCGCCAGCCTGCGCCGGTGCGGCAAACACGTGGCCGCGTTCGAACAGGCGCACGCGGCTTTGCTGACGCGCCAGGTTGTGCTTGAGCGCCTCGACCAGACCCGGCAGCAACGACGGACGCATCACGGCCAGATCGGCGGTCAGCGGGTTGGCCAGCGGCACGCCCTGCCCGGCCATGCCCCAGGCCTCGAGCACGTCGGCGCCGAGGAAGGCCATGTTGATGGCTTCGAAATAATCGCGATCGACCAGTTGCCTGGCCACGTCCAGCGACGCGCGCCGGGTTTCCGGCAACGGCGCCAGGTCCAGCCGGCCGCCGGGCGCACGCACCGGAATGCGGTCGTAGCCGTGCACGCGCGCGACTTCCTCGATCAGGTCCTCCTCGCGTCCGATGTCGAAGCGGCGGCTGGGCGGAACGGCCCGCCAGCCATCGGCCTCGACCGTGACCCGCATGCCCAGCGCCTCGAGGATGCGGGTTACCTCGGCATCGTCGACGACCACGCCAAGTACGCGCTTCAGACGCTCGCGGCGCAGACCGACCGTCGCCGGCACGGGCAGCGCCTCGAGCTTTTCGGCCACGCGGACGGGGCCGGCCTTGCCGCCGGCCAGCTCCCGCAGCAGCTGGCTGGCGCGCTCGAGCGCGCGCACGGGCAGTTCGGGGTCCACGCCGCGCTCGAAGCGGTGCGAGGCGTCGGTGTGCAGGCCCAGCCTGCGTGCCTTGCCCATGATCGCGGCGGGCGCGAAATGCGCGCTTTCCAGGAACACGTCGCGCGTGGCGCCGGTGACGCGCGAGGCCATGCCGCCCATGACGCCGGCCACGGCCAGCGCCCGTTGGTCGTCGGCGATGACCATGAAGCTCTCATCCAGCTTCGCCTCGCCCTCGTCGAGCAGGACCAGGGTTTCGCCGGCGCGCGCGTGGCGCACGACGATGTCGCCCTCGAGCTTGTCGTTGTCGAAGGCATGCATGGGTTGGCCGGTCTCCAGCATCACGTAGTTGGTGACGTCCACCACCACGCTGATCGGGCGCACGCCGGCGCGACGCAGGCGCTCGGCCATCCACAGCGGCGTCGGCGCGGTGGCGTCGATGCCTTCGATGACGCGCCCCAGATAACGCGGGCAGTCAACACCGGCCTGCAGACGGATGCCGCGGACGGCCGTGCTCTCTTCGGGCACCGGTATCCGCGACACCTGCCGCACTTCGCTGGCCAGGATCGCCGCCACGTCGCGCGCCAGACCCTGCATGCCCAGGCAATCGGCGCGGTTCGGCGTCAGGCCGACCTCGATGCTGGCATCGGGCAAGCCGAGATAGTCGGCCAGCGGCGTGCCGACCGGGGCATCGGCCGGCAAC
Source organism: uncultured Rhodanobacteraceae bacterium (assembly GCA_964567365.1). Taxonomy (GTDB): domain Bacteria; phylum Pseudomonadota; class Gammaproteobacteria; order Xanthomonadales; family Rhodanobacteraceae; genus Oleiagrimonas. Next base: position 2,519 of record CAZMMO010000268.1, read on the forward strand.
TCCATCAGACCGGAAGCGTCGGCATCCACACCCAGTTCCCTGGCCGAGCACAGCATGCCGAACGATTCCACGCCGCGCAGCCTGGCCTTCTTGATGGCCATGCCGCCAGGCATGCGCGCGCCGATGGTGGCCAGCGGCGCCTTCAACCCGACCCGGGCATTGGGCGCGCCACAGACAATCTGCAGCGGCTCGCCGGCACCGGCATCGACCTTGCACACCTGCAGACGATCGGCCTGCGGATGCTTTTCGGCGGCGACGATCTCGCCGACCACCACACCGTCCAGGGACGCACCCAGGACCTCGACGTCCTCGACCTCGAGACCGGCCATGGTCAGGCGATGGGTCAGCGCATCACGGTCGATGTCGATGGCGACCAGGTCGCGCAGCCAGTTTTCGGAGAATTTCATGGTTGATCTTCCGGGACTCGGGACTCGGAACTCGGGACTCGGATCGCCAAACCAAGCCCTTGCGGAAAGAAAATAGCTTTTTTGCGTATACCAGGCCTCGGTCGAACTGAAGTCGCGATACTTGCCTTGATGCTGCTCTGCCGAGTCCCGAGTCCCGAGTCCCGAATCCCGCAGCCATTTAGCCCAATCATGCGAACTGCTCCAGAAAACGCACATCATTCTCGAAAAACGCGCGCAAATCCTCCACGCCATAGCGCAACATGGCGAAGCGATCCACGCCCAGTCCGAAGGCGAAACCGGTGTAGCGCTCGGGGTCGATGTGGCAGTTTTCCAGCACCTTCGGGTGCACCATGCCGCAGCCCAGCACCTCCATCCAGCGCTCGCCGCCGTCGGCCCGGCTTTGATCGGTACCGCCCCAGCGGATGTCCATCTCGGCCGAAGGTTCGGTGAAGGGGAAAAAGCTGGGCCGGAAGCGCATCTCGAAATCGCGCTCGAAGAAGGC
>CAZMMO010000269.1:0-3422 GCA_964567365.1 uncultured Rhodanobacteraceae bacterium
CCGGTCCCCGGTCCCCGGTCCCCGGTCCCGAGATTATTCCAGTGTCAAAATGAAATCCCAATGCCCGGCATCGACCGGCATGACCGACAAACGGTTGCCCTTGCGGACCAGGGCGAAGCCGGCCAGTTCGGGGCAGTCCTTCAACTCGTTGAGGGTGATGGTGCGCTTGAGCTTGCGTACGTAGGCGATGTCCACCAGGGTCCAGCGCGGGTCGTCGCGTCGGCTTTTGGGGTCGAAGTGCGGGTTGTCCGGATCGAACTGGGTCGGGTCGGGATAGGGTTTGCTGGCCACCTTGGCCAGGCCGACGATGCCCGGTTCGGCGCAGTTGGAATGGTAGAAAAATACCTTGTCGCCCACGCGCATGTCGTCGCGCATGAAATTGCGTGCCTGATAATTGCGCACGCCGTCCCAGGGTTCGCGCCGGTTGCGCTTGAGGTCGTCGATGGAGAATGCCGACGGTTCGCTTTTCATCAGCCAGAAGTTCATGCGGATTCGGGTTCCGTGCAGTCGATCAGTTCGCGTTCGGTGGCAATGTAATCCATGCGTATGTCCCAGGGTCGGGGCTCGATGGCGTCCAGTTCCTGGAAAGCGTAGCCGATGCCGACCAGGAGCGGGGTCGCCGGGCGCTTTTCGCCGCGCAGGAAGGCGAAGCTGGTGTCGTAGTAGCCGCCGCCGAAGCCGAGCCGGTTGCCGCGGCGGTCGAATCCCAGCAGCGGCACCAGCACCAGGTCCAGCAGTTGCGGCGGCAGGAGCTTGTCCCTGGAAGCGGGTTCGGGAATGCCGTAGCGGTTGGGAAGGATGTCCTCGCCGGCGTGCCAGGGCGCGAAACGCAGCTGGCGGCGCGCGCCGATCACGGGCAGGTGGAAGTGCTGCCCGCGTCCGGCCAGCGGCGCCATGGCCAGGTTGAGGGGCAATTCGCCGGCGTGCGCCCAATATCCGGCGATGCGTTCGTCGACCAGGAACTCGGGCAGTTGCTCCAGGTTGTGGCGCAGGCCCCGGGCCGCGCTCATGCGTTCGACGGCGCCCAGGCGCCGGCGCTGTTCGGCCAGACGGGTACGCAGTGCCGGGCGCGGGTCGTCAGCCATGCGCGGGAACCCGGTGTGGCCGGCGCGCAGCCGACGGAGGCACGCCGGCACCACGCCGCCGGACCATGGTGTCCGGGGGCGGGGCAAGAAAGAAGGAGGTGGCGTTCTCCACCGTGCCGATGTCTGCCGAACGACCTTGATCCTCCAGGATCAGGTGGGTGGGCTCACGAGACGGGAAGGCTTTCCGCCCATGGCGGACTTGCACATGCACCCCGTTTGTTGCCGACCCGGGTCGTATATCAGGAACAAGGCAAATGTAAGAGCGGACTGTCGAACACCGCAGGGAACGCCGTGGGTCCATTCTACCCCGGCGCGGTGAAAATGACGATGCCGGATCCGGTGACGGTGCGTGCAGGTTCACAAAGGTGACGGAGCCTGCTCCAGCACGGCTTCGAGCTTGTGCCGCAGCCCGGCCAGACTGCCGGCCAGGTTGCTTGCCCGGGCTTGTTGCCGCTGCTGCAGTTCCAGCAGCTCGTGGGTGATGTCCATGGCGGCAAGCACGGCCAGGCGGTCGAAGCCGGGGCTCTTCGAGGCATGGCGCAGCTTGCGCATGCGGGCGTCGAGAAAGGCGGCCGCCTCCAGCAATCCGGCGCGCTCCTCCGGCTCGCAGGCCACCAGGAATTCGCGGTCGATCAGCTTGATGGATACCGGTTCGCTCATGGTCCTTGCCCCCGAAGATCAGCTGTTGTTCTCCAGCGCCTTCAAGCGCTGGATCATGGCCTCGACGCGGCTGCGTGCCTGTTCGTTGCGGGCCATCAGGTTGGCGCGTTCGCCGCTGAGTTGTTCCTGGCTGTAGCGCAGGCCGCGGTTCTCGTCGTTGAGGCGGCCCAGGGTTTCCAGCAGCCGCTCCACCGTGTTTTCCAGGGCGGAGATTTCGGATTCGAGAGGATCGGTAGAGGCACTCATGCTGGCCGAGGCTCGATGGAGGCAGGGATATACCGTTGCATTATTTCACATGTCAGGCAAGAGGCTGGCGATGGTTTTGCGCAAAGGTCCCGTGATTGCCGCGCGTGGTGGTGGGCAAGCGTCCGTATGGATGCCAAAATGGGCCGGCCTCCGAACCGATGTGAAGCCGCGGATGGATACGCCTCTTGATCACGAACGATGGCAGCGCGCCCTGACCCGGGCCGCCCTGGGCATCGGCGCCAGCGAACTGCACGGGTTGCTGGCCGGCTACCTGTGCGGCGGCGGCAGTGCGGCGCGGGGCGAGATACTGAAGAGCCTGGGCCTGGAAAGTGACGACGACGCAGGCCACGCCGAACTGTCGTCCCTGCTGGAACAGGCGCGCACACAATGCAGCGCGCAGATGGACGGCCTGTACATGGGCTTCGAGCTTCTGCTTCCGTCCGATACCCGGGCGCTGGACGAGCGTGCCGACGCCCTGGTGGAGTGGACGCGGGGATTCCTGGGTGGTTACGGGCTGGCCGGTGTCACGGCCAAGTGCCTGTCCGAAGACGGCCGCGAAGTCCTGCGCGACCTGGGCGTCATCGCCGCCTCGCGACCCACGCTGGACGAGTCCGGGGACGCGGCGGCCGAGGATGACGAAAGCGCCTGGGTGGAATTGGCCGAGTTCGTGCGCGTGGGAGCCATGCTGCTGCACGCCGAGGCGGCGGGGCAGAAACGCGGGCATCCGCAATGATCCGGAAACAGGGGCACCGATGCCGACGGAAACCAGGTTGAGCATGGCGGAATTTGCCCGCCGCAGGCGTCAGCTGATGCGCATGGCCGGCGCCGATGCCGCCCTGCTGGTGGCCGCCGCGCCCGAGCGCATGCGCAATGCCGATGCGGCCTGGCCCTACCGCCAGGATTCGGACCTGCACTACCTGTGCGGGTTTCCCGAGCCCGGCGCCCTGCTGGCTCTGCTGCCCGGGCGCGAATGCGGCGAGGTGATCCTGTTTTGCCGCGAGCGCGACGCCGTGGCCGAGCGCCTGCACGGCCCGCGCGCCGGAACCGAAGGCGCCGTTGCCGACTACGGCGTGGACGACGCCTTCCCCATCGACGATGTGGACGACATCCTGCCCGGCATGCTGGAGGGCCGGGCGCGCGTGTATTGCCACTTTGGCCGTGACGCGGAATTCGACGCGCACCTGCTCTCGTGGATGCGTCGCCTGCGCGCGTTGCGAGGCGGCGGCGTGGTGCCCAAGGAGTTCGTCGCCCTGGGCCATCTGCTGCACGACCTGCGCCTGTACAAGTCGCGCGCCGAGCTGAAGCTGATGCGGCAGGCCGCGGCCATCGCCACCCAGGCGCACTTGCGCGCGATGCAGGTCGCGCGCCCCGGCGTGGCCGAGTACACGGTCGAGGCCGAGCTGATGCACGTGATGCGCAGCCAGGGCGTGG
>CAZMMO010000270.1:0-3405 GCA_964567365.1 uncultured Rhodanobacteraceae bacterium
AGGGCGGGCACTGCCCGCCGAATACCGCCGAAGCCCTTACGCCGCCGCAGCCTGCGCACCGCGCTTGCGCGCGAACCATGCATCCAGGCTCCAGGCCCTGGCGCCATGCGCGACCAGGATCAGGAAACCTCCCGCATCGGCCAGTTCGGCCAGTTGCACGATTTGCCCGGCCTGGTCCGCCGGATGCAGGTGGAAGAGAAGAATGGCCAGGACGGTGAAACCGGCCATCAGGAAGGCGACGATGCGTGTGTGCCAACCAACCAGGACCAGCACGCTGCCGCCGATTTCGAGCAGGATGACCAGAGGCAGCAGGAAGCCCGGCAAACCATGGCTTGCCATGTAGGCCGCCGTGCCGGCATAGGCGCCGATTTTTCCGATACCGGCCACGAAGTACAACACGATGAGAAAAATGCGCCCCAGCAGGTCGACCGCATTGTAGATGGTATTCATGACACCTCCCCCGCACGATGGAGATACGCTCCCGCCGATCAGGGCGGGAGCTCGCCTTGCGGTGCCAGTCTAACCTGCTTGCGTGGCCCCGGGTGATTGCCCGATCAGGCGGCCAGCTGGATGACGTCATGCAGCTTTTCGAGTGCTCCCTCTACGGCGTCCTGCTTTTGTTGCGGTCCCAGGGCCACGCCTTCGGCGCGCACGAAGTGGATGTCGGTGATGCCGAAGAAATTCAGCACGGTGCGCAGGTACGGCTCCTGGTAATCGACGGCGGCGGCGGGGCCTTCGCTGTACACGCCGCCACGGGCGGAGGCGATGATCACGCGCTTGCCGCCGGCCAGTCCCTCAGGGCCAGTCTCCGTATAGCGGAAAGCCTTGCCGGGGACGGCGATGCGGTCGATCCAGGCCTTGAGCTGGCTGGGAATGCCGAAGTTGTACATGGGCGTGCCGATGACGATGACGTCCGCTTTCAGGAACTCGTCCAGGACTCGTTCGCCCAGGGTGTCCGGCTCGCGGCTGGTATCGGCCACGGGTAGCCAGTGCGGGATGGGCTGCGCGGCCAGGTCGCGGTAGGTGACTGTGACGTCCGGATGATCGTGCTTCCATTGGTCCACGACGGCCGCCGAAAGGCGGCGCGATACCGAGTGCTTGCCCTGTGCGCTGGAATCGAGGTGAAGCAGTTTCATGATTCGCTCCTGTGGAGTGGGGAATGCGACGCGAGGCAGGTTAATGCGTGGACAATAAGTTGATTAGGGGGCAAAATTGACACATGTCGTTCGTATGAGAGAACAATAAGATGCACACCATGACGGGCGCGTTGCAGGATCTGAACGACTTGTATTTCTTCGCCGCCGTGGTCGAGCACGGCGGGTTTTCCGCGGCGGGGCGGGCCCTGGGCATCCCCAAGTCACGCTTGAGCAAGCGCGTGTCGCAACTGGAGGAACGTCTGGGCGTGCGCCTGTTGCAGCGGACCACGCGGCAGTTCGTGGTCACGCAGACCGGCGAGCGTTTCTATGAGCATTGCCGCGCCGTGCTGGAAGAAGCCCAGGCCGCACAGGATGCCATCGACGAGTTGCGTGCCGAGCCGCGCGGCGTGGTGCGGATCAGTTGCCCGGTCTCGTTGTCGCAGTCGACCCTGGCACCGTTGTTGCCGGAATTCCTGCGCCGCTATCCGCGGGTCCAGGTGCGGCTGCTGTCCAGCAACCGGCGCGTGGACGTGATCGGCGAAGGCTTCGACGTGGCCGTCCGGGTCCGTTTCAAACTCGACACCGACGCCACCTTGATCGTGCGCGAGTTCGGACAGTCCAACCAGATCCTGGTGGCCAGCCCGGAATTTTTGCGCTCGCACGGGCCCCTCGAACGCCCGGAAATGCTGTCCGCGGTGCCCACGCTCACCTCGCAGGAAAGGGACGGTTCGGCAACCTGGAGCCTGGTCGACACGCAAGGGGAGACCTGCAGGATCGATATCCAGCCGGTCCTGGTCACCGGCGAATTTTCCGTCCTGTTCGAGGCCGCGTGCCAGGGCAGGGGAGTGGTTCTGCTGCCCGAATCGGTCTGCGCGCGGGCCATCCACGAGAGCAGACTCGAGCGCGTGTTGCCCCAGTGGAACGGGCCGCTGGGCATCATGCATTTCGTCTACCCGAGCCGGCGTGGCCTGTTGCCGGCCGTGCGCGCGCTGGTCGATTTTCTGGCCGAACGCCTGCCGGACGAAGTCAAACGCGACCAGGAGGCGTGCGAGGCTGCCTGAGTCAACGCGTTTCGGCAGCGCTCCCGCTCCCGGCGGCGTCGAGAAAGCGCGCCAGCACCGGGGAAGGGGATTCCTTGCGCCGCGCCACGGCCAGCAGCAGGCGGGCCTTCTTGTCGTTCAAGCCGACCAGGCGCACCTGCGGCAACTGCACCGCGCGCAACGAGGCCGGCACCAGCGCCATGCCGATATGGGCCGCCACCAGCGCCAGCAGCCCCGTCACCTGCTGGGCTTCCTGCCGGATCACGGGCCGGAAGCCGGCGTCGGATGCCATTTCCAGCAAGGTGTCGTACAAGGTGGTGCTGTAGGCGCGTGGCTGCGTGACAAAAGACTCCCCGGCCGCCTGGGCTAGGTCGATGCGCTTGTGTGACGCCAGCGGGTGCCGGTAATGCACGGCCAGCATGAGCGGCTCGTGGTCGATGGGCTCCACCTCCACCTGCAGGGCGATGCTGCGCTCCTTGGGTACGGCGCGCACCAGTCCCACGTCGATCTGGCCGGTCACCAGTGCGTTGTACACGGTCTCGGTATACATCTCATGCAATTCCACCTGCACGTCGGGGGTGGTGGATGAGAACCGCAGCAGGGCGCGCGGCAGGGCGCCGTGGAAGGAAAGCGAAGCGGGGTAGGCCAGGCGCAGACGTCCCTTGTACCCGGCGGCCGCCTCGCTGGCGACCAGGCGTGCCGTATCGACCTGCATCAGGATCTTGCGCGCGTTTTCCAGGAACTGGCGGCCCGGTTCGGTCAGGGCCACGCGGCGCCGGTTGCGGTCGAGCAGGCGCACGCCCAGATCCTCCTCCAGGGACCGGATCTGCTGCGACAGCGGCGGCTGCGAAATATGCAGCCGTTGCGCCGCCCGGGTGAAGCTGAGCGTCTCCGCCACGGCGATGAAGTAGCGCAGCTGGCGCAAATCAAACATAGTCGGAAAACATATAATGAAGGCACGAAAAATATATTGGAGTTTAGAACAACAGGCGCGTATCGTCACACTCGTTCGCTGCCATCCCCCTCCCCTTGGGCAGCGAACCTCCCGCCCCGCGGACGGCGCGATCCACACGGCAATCGGTCCCCCCCTCCGATTCGATTACGTGGCGCCAGTTCCGCGGGGCGTTTCTTTTGCGGGGTTCCCGGTTCCGGCCCCGGCCGATCAGGCGACGTGTCGCGTTGCACTTCGTGCAGTTGACACTTGTTGCATTGCACGCGGATTTCCCCGA